>JBBCAX010000332.1:0-2863 GCA_051382335.1 Deltaproteobacteria bacterium TL4 | reverse complement strand
GATTGCATGGTTCATTCGGGTGAGAGGGTTAACATGATTTTTGAAAAATTGTTAATACACTACTCCTGATTGAGTTGCAATTTCTACTAATTTTTAGACAGGGTGGCCGAACTTACGACCAAGCCCCCATAATGAGACCTAATGGTTTGATTCCTATGAATAATTTTTTATCTCGCCGATTGTTTAAGCTGTCCGCACCAAAAGCATTATGGGTGAAAATTAAGAGGATATAAATAAAAAAGAGGTATTTTCTTAACATAATTCAGGATTGATTTCATAGTTTATAAGCTGGCGCTTAGTATTTATTTGGTTCCAAAAAGCCGCGACCAGATGGTTTGACCATTATCATCAAGTTTAATAACAAATCCATCCACTGGACCGGAATTCTTATTACCTCCAAAGTCTCTCGAACTATCCCCTGTCAAGTAAATATTGTCAGATGAATCGATTGCGATATCTAGTGCTATATCCTCACCCCCAGTTCCATAAAGGTGGGACCATTGTTTTTCACCCATTGAGTTATATTTTACCAAAAACACATCATAACTTCCGTTACTAAGATTAGAGTCGAAATCACCGCTACCAAATCCTGTAACATAGACATTGCTCTTACTGTCAATACCGGAACTTGTGATTAAACCATGGTTGTCTGACCCAAAACGACGATTCCAGACATTAACTCCCGCGAAGTCAAATTTTGAAAGGTAAATCATCCGATCACCGACTACACTTGTATCTCCTACTGCGTAACCACAGACATAGCTATTCATTTCCTCATCAATATTAACGCTAACGCCTCCTCCAAGATCATTTTCGAATATTGTTTGCCATTGTACCTCACCATCAGAGTTATATTGTGCCAGGAAACCATTGCCTTCCTCATCCAAGTTTTCACTATCAACAGATTTGTGGGTGTATCCAGACACATAAATGTTTCCCAAGTGATCCACAGTGATCCCGTTTCCTGTGTCATCCAGAGTAGTGGCAATCATTTGAGTCCAGAGGATCGCGCCATTTGAGTTAAACTTGACAAGGTAGGCGTCCGATAATCCCTGATTTGATTGGTTTTCAAAATTTCCCCAGGTTTCTCCCGTTAAATAGACGTTTCCAGACGAATCGATCGCCATCCCCGATACATCCTCCAAATAAGGCGATCCAATCAAATGAGTCCAGAGTTTTTGACCTGACCCATCATATTTTGCTAAAAACACATCATTGTTACCCTGGTTTTTCAATCCATCCAGATCCCCCCCTGAAATGCCTGTCACATAGACATTTTCCTGTTGATCTACAGATACCTTAAAACCTTCATCCAGGTCATCTGTCCCCCATTGGGTTTCCCACTGTTTTCCCCCATTCGCGTCATATTTGATTAACAAAATATCCCGGCTTCCCTTGTTCTTGAAAGAATTGAAACTTCCATCGGTTTCCCCTGTCACATACACGTTTCCCCGGTTATCCACAGCGATTCCGTTCCCAAAATCATCCGTCCCACCGGAATTCATCATATTTTGATTATTTTGAGAAAGTTCATTACAACCTGAACTAAAAAACTGGAAACAAATGGCAATTGCCGAAAGCGTTATTTTCCATTTACGTTCATTTTTTAACAAGGTCCGTATCATTTGGCTTTTTTATCAATTGTTGGAGGCTTCCAGAGTTCCTTTAAGAAGGAATCTCGCAATTAAAACGCAATCCCACGCGCTAGAATAATACCACGGATAGTGTCCATACTTATCAAGAGCGGTCATGTTTCTACGCCATGCCCAATCATCCCCGGGGTAAACCCACTCTCCATTTTTTTTGTTTCGGTAGGAATCGGTATCCACGACCGCGCATTTATTTATCAGATTGTTGAAAATATTCTCAGAATTCACGCCTTTAATCAATTGAAACATGGGATTGCTAGGATCCCGTTTGTAAATAATGTCAGCCACTCCTTCTTCATCTCCGGGACAGCCTGTTTCAATTTTACAATTGTATTCCCCCTCGAACAAATCGATATTGCAACTGGGTTCGATATAGCAATCACCAATGTCACCGTCAATCAGTTTCTCATAGACGGTGGTGCCTCCCCTCCCATAATTTTTAATCCCCATCGCCTGGCGCAGTACCTCTCCCATGGCGGTGAGGTGCAGATTAGAATTCATGTTAGCGGTTCTAGCCTCATATTCAGCAGGTGCGTGATAATCTTGTCCAGCTTGCTTGCTCATTTCCTCTTTAATTAAGTCATCCCAATGGTTATGTTTCAACACCCAATAAAAACTTTGCCATATTGCAGGGGTTAGGGAACAGTCGGAGGACGCGCAGACTTGTCTGCCATGACGATAAATCCAGTCGATCCAAGATTTAGCCTGGGTATACGCGAGATTTCTATTTGTGGTCGCCAAAAAATAGAATAATACCCCTGACACCTGGTCTTTTGAAAAAGATGTTCTTGATAGATCACCTTTTAATATTGGGGAACGAAACCACTTTCCGTATTTATCGGGATCCGCTCCTAAAAATTGGGAGTCACTGACGGCTCGACATCCCGCCTCTTCGCCAGTGAGGCAAAGAAGTCCGGCAAACAATACAGTGTCACCTGATTTTTCTCGGCCAATGTCTGTGTCACGATCACAATTCTTAAAAGAAGGGAAATCACAGGGAAACTGTTTTTCTCCGGTATTTGGGTCCACCCAATTGATCTGGTTTTTCCATTTTGCGATCGCCTCTTCCAATCTTTCGGAAATTGAAGTACCCTCCCCCTGAGTTGTAAAACTATTTAGGAATGTAGCTGTTTCTCCAACAAATGAAGCTATTTGTTCCAGCATGTTATAACCAGCCACTCCAAATAGTACCGCTACTGAGACAGTCCAAAAAT
>JBBCAX010000331.1:0-1236 GCA_051382335.1 Deltaproteobacteria bacterium TL4 | reverse complement strand
GTACCCCTTTCGACCGTAAAACGTCATAATCCACCGAACAACTTCATTTCTGTCACGATACAGACAATCAACATACGGAATGTTAACTCCTGTAGCCCACTTAAATCTAGAGGCAATCATTGACAATCTCTTCTGGAATTCTTTCGGCTCTGATGGTTCGAATTCTGATCCCATGAACACTTTGAATTCCTCACAATTCTTTGGCAGTGATAGACTCGACAATCGATAGAATCTTCGAAGGAAATTTGGGTCATTCCCACGAATATTCAACTTTTCATTGTACTTGTCGCTCATCACCTTAAAATGTGACCCATCAGCGCGTTCACAAACAAGAAATCCACCACCTTCCAGAACTCTAGCTTGTTCCGATGCATCCAAACTAGCCTCAGTTCCCAAGCGGAAACATTTCTGTCGTCCAATGATAAATGTTCCTTCAGAAACACGTCTCCAGTCACCGAAATTAGAAACAAACAGACTTCCGAATGATTCGGATGTGTCCCATCTGAACAGTTCCGCGTGCAACTTATTGCACGTTGAAAAAAAACACTTCTGTTGCCAAACGAAGACTCTGATCGTCGTTCCTTCAATTCCTTCAGTAACAGCGGTAACACTGTCAGGAATCGTCTTGACCGGCAGGTAGTATCTCGGGGCAATAACGATTTTCTTAGCCGTAACATCGACAACGGCACCTCTGATCTTGTGCGCAATTTCAACCGCATCTTCTGGAGCTGAAGCAATCTCATTGAGATTGAACAATGGGACGGTAATGTTAATCAAACAAAGTGTATCTCCACTTGGTCCAGTCTCAGTGTCAAAGATATCCCACATGTTGGAAATGGGTACACCAAGAATAGTGGCGATAATTGATTTGACATCTCCCATGTCAGTTGTGCCGGCCGATTCAGTTTCTGGCGACATCACAAATCCGTCGAGGTAATCACCAAAAGTTGGAGTGCTAGGTCGTGCTGTCATTTTCTATCACAAATTAATTTTCGAATCATTTTTGGAAAACACGTGCCTATGTACACGTGTTTTTTCTTCTGGGATCATGATTGTTTTCCTCTTCTTGGACGAGATACATGAGAACATATTTGTGTACACGATACGGATTGATTTTCATTCCCTCCATCGGAGATTTTTCACTTAAAGATTAATTTTCGAATCATTTTTGGAAAACACGTTCCTGTACACGTGTTTTTTTCTGGGATGGAAAACACGTGCCTATGTACACGTGTT
>JBBCAX010000330.1:0-12459 GCA_051382335.1 Deltaproteobacteria bacterium TL4 | reverse complement strand
TGTGTTCTTGGTGTTTTTAAAAAGTTTGGTGGGAAAAATATGAAAGAGAATCTTGATAATTGCAGGGACTCCGAACCCTTTTTTATGAATATACTTTGTCAAGTTGGTTTTTTATGAGAAAGCCGTGGCTTCGCAACCCTGGGCTATTCTAGAGAACTCCTTCGGAGTAAGATTACTCCAAAGCATTGGCAAAAAACTGTAGGAAGCTGATTCTGCCAATTATGACTGTTTTCTACACCCTACCCTCATGGTACTGTCAACCGGCTACAGATGGCTGAAGTCGATAACCCATGTACTTCCAATAATTCTGTATGATTGCCATAGAAGTGAATGAATTCATCCTTGAGAGAAAAACAATCCAAGCGACAGGAAGCTTTCGTATCCCAAGCCATTTCCTTCACCCTTGACCCCAGACCTCCATGAGGTACATGTTCTTCAATCACCGCTACTTGCTTATGATTTGAAAAAATCTGTTGAATCCCGGCCTGATCCAGAGGTTTGATGGTATGACAAGAAAGAATGGAAACCGATTTTCCCTGTGCCTCCAATTGTTTTGCAACCTCCAAAGCGAGTCCCACGGTAATGCCATAAGAAAGAAGCGCTATATCCGTTCCTTTTTTTAAGTACCGGACCTTCCCTACTTGAAAAGGCTCCGGAGCATTTGCCGTCAAATTGGGTTCTCCAGCCTTGCCTAATCGCATATAGACGGGCCCTTTACTTTCTGTTGCGCACCAAGTGGTTGCCAAACGCATTTCCTCTGGATCACAGGGAGCTATGACCGTCATATTTGGAATCGCACTGGCAACAGCGATATCTTCCATGGTGTGATGTGTGCCACCCAAAGTGGAATAGATGACTCCCGCACCCATCCCTATTACGGTAACGGGCAGCTTTTGGTAGCAAAGATCCACCCTTATCATTTCAAAAGGACGGTATAAAGAAAAGGTGGCAATCGTATAACAAAAGGGACGCATACCACGCAGTGCCATCCCTGCGGCAATACCAATCATCGCCTGTTCAGCCACCCCGCAGTTGATAAATCGTTTAGGGAATTTCTCTCGAAAATTAACCATGGAACCTGCAGGAGAAATATCAGCAACCAAGGCACAGATACGATCATCTTTTTGACCAATTTCGTAAATAACATCCGCAAATTTATTTCTCATGACTGGATCTCCTTTAGCTCAGCAATTGCCTGTTGATACTCTGTTTTATTAGGTGATCGATAATGCCAGACAGGTTGATGTTCCATAAAGGAAACCCCCCGCCCTTTTACTGTATTTCCAATCACCATGAAAGGCTTCCCTCCCTTGCGATTTTTTACAGCATGATAAACAGCATTGACATCATGACCGTTGACTTCAGCGCATTCCCAATTAAAGGCCTCAACTTTTTCGCGAATAGGATAAAATTTGGGATGGGTTTCTCTGGTATGACCAAAGGACTGCGAACCATTATGATCCAAAAAACAGATGAGATTAGTCACTTCCAGATTGGCAGCCATCATCATGGTTTCCCAAGTAGAACCTTCCTGTAGCTCACCATCACTGGTTACAAGGTAAATTTTACGATCCTCACCACGACCTTTGTCTGTATGAGCCATACCAATAGCGAGTCCCATCCCATGTCCCAATGAACCCGTAGAGGCTTCAATGCCGGGAACTCCGTAATCAGGATGACACCCCAAACGCCCCCCTGGCTTACAATAAAGGTCAATGTCCTGGGTGCTTAAAATCCCCTTATCTTCAAGAATCACATATTGCACAATGCAGCTATGTCCCTTGGACATCAGGAATGTGTCAGGGGAAGAACCATCTGGATTTCGACGCAAGAGGCTGTAGTAGATACACTCCACCATCTCCATAGCTGAGAAGGCGCCTGCTCCATGAAGAGCAGAAACAGTTTGAGAAATATCGAGAATCCGCCGCCTGAATTTCAGACAACGTTGCCGGGACGCGGCAGGATCAAAAGTAGGCATAACTGCATTATTTGGTAAGCTCATATTTTTGGAATCATGCTAGGAGGTTAATAATCAATTGATGATGGTCCAGTACCAATCACCCGTGTATCCGGATTCATTAAACAGTTGTATCCAGCCCTCTGGATAATCGTAATATCTGGCGGTCAGTACCCAACTTTCAAACACCTCTTTTTGTTCAGGAGTGTGGTATGAATCCACTTGAATAAACCCTTTGCCTGGGGCAAGGCGCTGCATTTCTTTCACAGCAATAATACATTGATCTCTTGTCAGGTTGTGGATTGTATTAATAGCAAGAACCGCCGCAAAACTTCCATCAGGAAAAGGGAGAGAATCCGCGCTTCCTATGTGAAGGCGGCCCACTACTTCGGGTTCACAATTCATCAGTGCATAGGTGGAAACATCAATTCCGTAAACATCAATCCCCAGTGCAAGAAGGTCTTTAACCAAAAATCCTTTTGCGCAACCAATGTCTAAAACGCGATCACCGGATTTCAGACCAAAATGTTCAATGATATCTTTAGCGACAGGTTGCCAGCGTCCATCATAGCGATACCCACCATATCCATATTCACGTGGTCCATCAAAGTACATTTGACCGTATTCACGGGAGATACGAATGTGCTCTTCGGTCTTGGCTACTTCCCGAGCTTTTACATTGCGTTTTCCTTGGGGTAATGACCGTAAAAGATTAACTTCAGCCATATTTTTAACTCCTTACATGGTCTTTCATGATAGCTAATCCCTGCTTTAATGGGGTATAGTGGAAATCACTAAACGCTTCCAAAGTCGCAGAGCAATCAAAAGCTCTATAGCCGTTGTGAGGCATAGGTCCTATCCTGGGGGTACTCTTGAGTTGGAGCGGATTGGGAACCAGACGGATGATCTGCTCGGCTATCCCTCTAAATGAAGTTACCGTTCCTGTAGCAATATTCAGGATTCCTTCACTTTGATGAAGCAATACACGGCAAGTCAGCTCAGCCACATCTTCTAGCCAAACATGGTCTCGACGTTCTTCACCATCACCAAACAAACTAATGTCTTCACCTTTGAGCGCCTGCCTCAGAAAACGATTGGGACCATAACCATTATGAGGGTCGCCGACTCCATAGATCAGAGTGGGACGCAAAAAACAAAGAGCGCCTTTCCATGCGTTGGCTAACATGACCTCACGAGCCAAGTGCATAACCCCATGCAATGATCCGGGTTGAGCGCATGATTTTTCATTCAGGGGTTGATCACTATCCGCATAGACCGCGTCAGAACTGATATAAACCACCTGTTGGACAATAACCTTTCTCAATGCCTCGCAGACGGAAATTGCCATGCGCAAATTATCGATCAGCATTTCCTCAGTTTTTACGGGAGCTTTAGCTGCAACAAACAATAGGGAATCGTCAGGTTCCAGTAGCCTGACGAGCTGCGTTCCTGCATCAGGGTTCGTGAGATCTAGCACGGTGCGTGGTAGAGGCAATACCGGAACGTCCAGAGACCGAAGACGTCGATGGCAGGCAGAAGCTACAAAACCTGATGAACCCAAAATGACCACACGGTTAGGTTGTGTTTGTTTTTCATACAAATGTTTCAGCATGGATCAGATACTCCTTTTCGATTTTCAAGATAATGCATTAGGAACAAGAATTAAATAACTTCCCCTTTTAACGCAGAGGGCGCAGAGGACACAGAGAAACGCAGAGGGAATTTTATAATTTTATTTCTCTGCGTTCTTTGCGTCTCTGCGTTAAAATAGAGTAACTATGCTTTTTACCAAATGGGTAAGTTATTTAATTCTCATTCCTTACTACTAATCTTTTTTCGTGTTATGAGCAATCATTCGCAGGAGTTCTACCATTTGTTCCTGCGAGGATTCTAAATGTTCTAAACGTTGATTTGTTTGATTCAGTTGTTGATTCGTTTCTTTCTGTTGTGTTTCCAAATTAACAACCTTTCCCTCTAAGGAAAGAAGCCTCTGATCAACGGAAAGAAGCCTCTGATCAACGGAAAGAAGCCTCTGATCAACATTATTCAAACGTTCATTCGCTAACTCCTGACCTATTTTGAGGTATTTAAAACCTGTATTATTCTCTTCTCGTAGTTTTCGGATCTCTTCATACAAAACGGTATCATGATACCCGTAAAGATCGGCTTCTGTTTCAAGGGCTTTTACAATCTGTTTTACACTTGAAACAACATTGGATTCATTAATTTGATCAACGTTAGGGAGTGAAAGTCTCATGATTTTTCCTTTTCGTTTATAGATTATCTCACGGGTTCTCCAAGTGTGGCATAGGTAAAGCCTTTTTCCACAAGCCCCTTTCCATCCAGAATTTTATAGGGATCAATCACAATTTTCCCAGTCATGGTTTTCGCCAGTTCTTGAACTTCAATGGAACGAAATTCTGGCCAGGGTGTCATCACTAAAAGAACATCCGCTTGTTCCATAGCTGTAATAGCGCTTTCAACCCGTTCAACATTTTTTCCGGTAACATGGAGATCTGCCGCAGGATCATAAGCTTTGATGGGATAGGAGTTCAACCGTTCCAATAGGGCAATGGACGGGGAGTTTTTTATAGAATGTGTATTTTCTTTATAAGTCAACCCCAATACAGCAATTTTTGGATTGACCTGACAGGATAAAACCAATTCATTCAAAGTTCGCCAAGCCCATTCTTTTCTATACCTGGAATTAGCCACCCAAGCGGAGACAACCCCTCCATCCGTATGGTGTTTTTGAGCATAACTCAAAATAGTGGCAAGATCACGTTCAAGGTTACCTCCAGAAATACCAAGTCCAGGCGTCAGGTAGGCAGACTGTCCAATACGTTTATCCAAACGCAGAGCTGGTACTATTTCAGACCAGTCAGCCCCGATATGTTCACAGATTTCAGCTAAGGTATTGGCCGTACTCACGGAAGCAACCAAACACATATTTATGGAGATCTTGGCAAGTTCGGCACTCTCATAGCGCATGGGGAGAATGGGGCAACCAAAGGCCTGAAGATATTCTGAAAGTTTCGGATTTAATGACTGACCCGGATTTGCGCAACCCACAATAAATCGCTCAGGAAACATCGCACGCTCTATCGCACGTCCAAAAATGAGGGTTTCCACCTGATAATATAACCGCTCCGCAGGCCAAGTGATTGTTCGAGTAAACCCAGGAGGAACTTGACACAAAATGACCAACAAGGCGTCTTGTTTCATAGCGGACGCGGCACGTTGGATCATTTTTTCGATGGGAGAAAGATCACTCACTCCCTGGTCATCGGTAGGAACATCTACGGCAATATAAACAATCTGACAGGCAGACAGACAACTTGTTTCCGCGCTAAAGGTCAGCCTCTCATGATGTTCCCGCATCAATTCTGGAAGTTGAGGTTCTAAAATAGGAGGTTCGCCCTTCCTGAGTTTTTGTACTAATTCAAGGTCTTCGTGAAAGCCCACAACTTGAAACCCCTTAGCAGCGGCAGCAACCGCTGAATTAAGTCCCAAATGAGTGAGCCCTGCAAAGCCAATAATGGGTTGAGTCGTCATTAAACGCCTGCTCCTAGTCTGCGAAGGTTTGTCTGAAGCCAAAAATCATGGGATAAGTCAGTTTTTGCCTTCATTTCTACAAGCTGCTTGAAGTGCTGATACTCACTTGCCCAAGTGGGATCTGGCTGTACCAGAGTTATCTGGTTTTCTGTGGGTCGTCCTGAAGGTAGAATTCGTGTACGGTGAGTAAAGATACTAGGCCCCCATTTACAGAGGGACTCAATATGTGCCGTACCTTTCTCAGCAAGAATGTCACAGGTGAAGTGATTTCGCCACATACAGAGAGTCATTTCCAGTTCAATTCTGGGAGCGTGATCTTCAGAACTGATGATTACATGATCTGGTGCCTGATTTTCAAAACGATGGGCGGAAGCAAGTCTGAAGAGACCCAGCTCGTTTCCAAACCAAAATCTACAGGTATCCAAAAGATGAGAACCTAAATCTGGTAACACGCCTGCGCCCTGGTCACGCCAAACACTCTCACGAACCAATCTTGCCGTACCGTTTCCGTAAAACATTCTGCAACTATAGATTCTGCCGAGTTCACCTGATGCTATCAGATCCCCCATTCTGACAAAATGGGGTTCAAAACGGTGATTATAGGCCGTATAACAGACCACACCCTGGGCATGAGCCAGTTTTTCAAGCTCAAGAATCTCTTCGTCTCTTGCTGACCATAGAGGTTTTTCTACCAGCACCTGTTTTTTATGGTTCAAACAATAACGCAAGAGAGTCATTTTAGGATCGTCGGGCACACAAGCAAGTACAGCATCGTAAATTTCAAGTGGTACCTCCTCTAAATTACGATACTCGGCTTCCTTGTTTACAGGATCCACACAGGTTACATAGTCGGTTCCTGCATGCAGACGACGTTTATAGCCCTGAACTCCCAAGCCAACAACGATAACTCTCAAGCACCCTCCTTGGAAGAGTAAGAGGCCATCTTTTCAACGGAGTCAATCTTTGCTAAAACATTTTCGGGCCGGACAGGAATGTTGCCGTCAATCTCACACTCGCAAGCGGCAGCCATAGCCCCCAAGATTCCCGCAATCACTAAGGACCCGCTAGCCAACATAGCCAGGGTGGAATAGGCCAGTAGCGCATCACCAGCACCCACTGCGTCAATAACATTGGAGGTAAATGAGTCAATGGAAAAATAGGAATCTTTGGCGGAAGGGCTCGGGCTGACACAAAAAATTCCACGTTCGCCCAGTTTGAGAATCAGGTTTTTATATTGAGCAGCTTCCTGCAATAAACTGGAAAGGCTTCCAATAGTTGAATCCTGGTCAGCTAAAGCAAAACGCGACTCCCGTTCATTTGGAGTAATCAGATCAAAACCTTTGAATTCTGTGATATTGCCCCAGCGACTAGCCACTTGGCTATCCGCCACACGAAATGCTTTGGAGGGAATGGCTTCCGTAAGCAAGGGCACACTCATTCGATTAAAAATTCCATGACGAAAATCGCTAAAAACGATGGCATCGGCAGGAGATTGTTTGATGGAACCCACTAATTTTTCAAGAATTTCTTCAGAAATTGGTCGATTATCCAACGTATCAATTTTGAGGAGCCGATAGCCTCCAGCAATAATGGCATTTTTATTGGTCGTTGGACGAGTCTCATCAATAACAGGATCTAACTCCACACCTGAATTTTTAAAACCTTCAACAACAAACTTTTGCAACGCGTCGTTGCCCAATATTGTGGAAAGAGTGACTTTAGCGCCAGCAGCCCTCAGATGTTGCGCGACAATACCCGCACCTCCAATGTAATCATCATGTCCTTGATAAAGAACACTAAATGTAGGGGTTTTAGTCTGTCCACCAATCAAATTGGTTCGAGTATAGGAGTCTACAATCGTATCGCCTAAAACGTGAACATGATAATTCCCTAATTGTCCCAAGATCTGACGTAAAGAAGAAAAGGTAACCTCATTGTTCTGCATGAGCCATAATAGCTTTTCAAGTTGGACTTGTGGGAGTGCCAGGTTTATAAATTTTGAAGAGGAATAGACAACATCACCTGGAGTGAAAATCATCTGTCCACCATATGCTTCAACTATATCAGCCTCTTCCTGTGTCGCTGGAGGCAAACCCCCTGATGTATACTCAAACCCCTTGGCAAAATAATCCGGCTGAATCAGAGCCAAATTTTCCAAGGGTTTCGCTTCTCCATCAATGATCACATAATCAACCATTTCAAACGCGGCAAGGTTCAGTGCGCGAAGACCTTCGGGAATATGCGGGCGATAAATTCCTTTTTTAATATGACGATCCGCAGTGATGCTTACAACAAGAATCTCGGCTTTGGTTTTCGCATAAGCTAAATGCCGAACATGACCTGGATGAACAACATCAAAGACCCCATGACAAAGAATTATTTTTTTCCGTCGAGGTCGATTTCCCACAATTTGAAGCAATTCCATTGGGGTTTTCAATTTGTAGCGATACTTTTCAAAAAATTCCATACTCATAGCAACCTTATTTTTGATTTTTGTCCATAAACTGAAACCAGGTTTTAGTCGCGCCAGCAATGGATAAAGGGTCCCATAGCGGGGCATCACGCCAGTTGTCAATTTCTCGCATCATTTTCGCGACGCCATCCTCAAACGGTACCCTGGGTTTCCAGTTCAGTTCCGTTGTAATTTTACGGATATCAGCCCAAGTGCAATCCGGTTCTCCTGGACGTTTAGGTAAATAGACGACCGTCCCGCCAATCAGTTCAACCAATCGATTAATACTCTGTGGGTTCCCAGCGCCCAGATTATAGATTTGGCCAGTATGTTGAGCGGTCGCGGCTGCCAGGAACGCTTTGGCAATATCGGTCACATAGAGAAAATCACGAGTTTGGGTACCATCCCCTACCACGGTAAAGGGCTTGTTTGCGAGTTTCTGCTTAAAAAACACACCGAAAACAGCACCATACACGCCTGTAGTCCGGACACGAGTACCATACGCGTTAAAAATTCGAATGGAATTCACCGGCAATCCATAAACTTGATGCCAATGAAACGCTGCCTGTTCCCCCTGATATTTGCTGAGAGCGTAAGGATACTGAGGAGATACGGGGTGATCTTCACGAGTAGGAGTGGCAGCCAATCCATAACAAGATGAGGAAGCGGCATAAACGAACTTTTCTATTTTTGCAGAACGAGACGCTTCAAGAACCCTCACTGTACCTTGCACATTCGTGTTCATATACGCGATTGGTCGTTCGATAGAAGGAACAATGTCACCAATGCCCGCAAAATGGAATACGTATTTTGCTCCCTTGAAAAGACTATTTTCAGACTCTAGCTGACAGATGTCTGATTTTTCCAATTGAAGATCTGAATTATTGGCATGATGAGCCAGGTTACGTTCATGACCACCTGACAGGTTATCAATCACACGAACTTTGAAGCCCTGATCAAGCAGCAAGTCTACCATGTGACTGCCGATAAAACCGGCACCACCCGTGACGATGGCAATAGGGGCGATGGTCATACAGCCTGCTTTCTCTTCAGTCTTCGGACATTGAAGTATTTGTCGTCATCAAAACTGTTCGGAAGCAGTCCTTCCTTGAAGGACTTGCATAACTCTCGAACCGCGTCTTCCACAGAATATTGGGGTGTATATCCCAAGACTCTTTTAATTTTATCTGAGTTGATGTGGTAGGAACGATTGTCATCACTCGGGGTTGTCACAATCCCGATTTCCCCTTTTTCAGGAAACTCCTCCTGAACAACCCTTTTTACAACAAGCGCAATATCCTTGATGGACATGTTTTGATACCCAACATTAAAAATTTCATTTTGAATTTTTTCAGTTGGAACCGTCAAAAGTAATTCTACCGTATCACAATAATCCTGAACATGGAGATTTGGCCTCATTTGATCACCGCCAAATACCGTAATTTTGTTTTTATTGACGGCATGATTGGTCAAAATATTAACGGATAAATCAAGTCTTTGACGCGGGGCATAGCCACAAACCGTCGCGGGACGAAAGATCACACCAATAAAATTATCAGTCGTATGCTTTTTTAGGAGGGGCTCACACATGCCTTTGTATTTATTGTAGAGCGTCAACGGCACAAGCGGATGATCTTCCATAACATCAGGCTTATCCGAAACACCATAGACAGAGCTGGAGGAGGCATAGACAAAACGTTTGATTCCGGACCGTTTAGCGGCCATTACCATGGGCTCAAAAGCATCAAGATTAACACTGGTTGATAACTTTTCATCCAGCTCAAAACTGGCATCATTTGAAATACAGGCCAAACTCACAAAAGCATCATGATGACGACAGGCTGCCTCGAGTTTTGGGACATCTCGAATATCTCCTTCAATGATGGTAAGATTGGGATCCGATTTAGGCAAAAAATCATTTCCAAAGTACATAATGTCATACACCGTAACCTTATACCCCTTCAACAAAAGTTGGGGCACCAAACGACTGGCACAATAACCAGCTCCTCCGGTGATAAATACTGAATTAAATTTCATGTTCTCTTTCTCCTTCGCTTTTGTTTATTGTACACTGTAGTAGTTTCAGTTGTCGCTCTCGCCAAAGAATATGTTCTACCGCTTCCTTCAATGAGGAAACCTCCATTCCAGGTCGTTCGGTGATGGGTTCCGTATAGCCGAGATTGAGCCAGAGGGTATAACAGCCAGTAATATTCCCAGCGACAACGTCACTCCAGCGGTCGCCGATCATATAGCTTTGTTGAAAATCAATATCAAGCTCTGAAGCAGCCTCAAGCAACATTCCTGCTTTAGGTTTTCGGCAAAAACATTCATCCCGTTGAGAGTGATAGCACATCTTGATGCTGTCCAAGGAAAGGGTCCTTTGAAGTTGTTGATTCATGGACTCCACAATTTCTTGTTTAGTCTTCCCATTTCCAACATCGGGTTGATTTGACACGACAATCAGCAGAAAACCAGCTTGCTTTAAAAGTGGAATGAATTCTATTGCTTGGGGATTGATATAAAACTCGGCCAAACTGCGTGGGGCATAGGCTTTTCCATTAATGACCGCAGATTCGTTTAAAACTCCATCTCTATCTAAAAATACAGCCTTTTGCTTCATAAACGAATTTCAACATAATCTTTGAGTTGTTCTTGAAAATACTTTTTTTCCAGTTCAGTGGTGACGAGGTAAAAACGACTATTTCCCACCTATAGATGTTCAGAAAATTAGTGACAAAGTAGAAGAGGCGTCTCGCCTCTTTCAAGGAGCGGGACGCTCCTTCTACTGTGAATTTATTTAAATGAACGTCTATAATCGAGGATTTTAATCCCCTTCTTGTTTCAAGGAGAGATAGGGGTTGCCAAATTTTGTGCAATTATTTTTTCCACAATCGGCTATAGTCATCGTTTCGCCAGTTTCCCTTCGACTCCGCTCAGGGAACAGCCTCGCACCCTGAGCGGAGTCGAAGGGTGATTTCTTCTTTGGCGAAACGATGACTATGGCCCCACAATCCTATAACAAATCAATTATCATTTTTCCATTATATTTGGGATTTCCCTCTAAAATTTGTTTTTGTAAATTAGGGTAGAGATCTAACGCTTCCATTGGAAGATATCCCAAAAGAGGAGGGGTACCCAGAGGTAATTCCATTACATTCATATCCATCTCCCGATCCATGATATTGAGACGAACAGGACTATAGATTCTTCTAATAACTGTGCCATTGGCCGTCATTACCTCACGTTCTTGAATGGGGTATAATCCTAATTTCTCAATCAAGTTCACAGGTAAGCATACCATCGCCGCTCCTGTATCCACCATAAATTCGACGTCAAGTTCTCTCACACGAATATCCATGGCTGGCTGTTCTTGCTTAATATTTAAATCTCCTGTATTTTTCAATAAGGCTTTTTGAATAATTTTCCCCATATTTATTCTCCCAATGAATCCTTAAAATATTTCGAGCTGTGCAGGTGGTTTCTAAATTATAGATGTTCATTTAAATAAATTCAGAAAACTCATCCTGTTGCGAGATCCGTTTAAACAACGCTGTTTCAGGAGTGCCAAAGCTTGCTTTGGCCAGAAAGGCGAAGGCCTTTCTTTGGATTTGGCCAACGCAAGCTTTGGCACTCCACAGTCGGGGTTAGACTCAAAGGAATTTATTTAAATGAACGTCTATAGCTACGAAGAACACAAAGGACACTAAAAAAATAATTTCCAAAATGAATGCCTCCGTGGAATCCTGTTTTTCTTGTTTTCTTATGAATATTCCCTTTTTTACCTTGTGTTCTTCGTGAATAAAGAAAATCACCTGCACAGCTCAAATCTTTTTACCGTGCGGCCAATTTGAGATTCGGTGTGACTGCGGAATTGCCCCATGCTATTTAAGTTTTAACAGGGGTAAATTAGGAGACTCAGGACGTGGGATCAGTTTTTTTTGAGTAGCGTCGACCAAGAGGTCCAGTTCTTCAAGAACTAATTGCCCCAACAAAGGTTCACATAAAGGTGGACCTACAATAGCATCCGTAACCATTGAACGATTTCCAATCGCAATTTCAACGCCATGAACTACCCAGCGCTCTTCTTTACGCTCATCCGCATAAGTGACGACTATTTTTTTAGAGGGTTGTAATCCCAACTTTTCAATCTCATCTTGAGGCAACATCAACAATACAGCGCCTGTATCTACCAACATATCTAATTCTGAATGAGGAATCTCTTCCTTTGAAATATATCCTCTTTCAGAAGCCCAGACACTTCCATAATTTCTTAGTTTGACTTGAGACCGAACTTCATCCATAGTTTTTCTCCTATAAAATCAGCCTTCTGATTCAGTCATTTCGGGCTTGGTCGTAAGTTCGGCCACCCTGTCTAAAAATTAGTAGAAATTGCAACTCAATCAGGAGTAGTGTATTAACAATTTTTCAAAAATCATGTTAACCCTCTCACCCGAATGAACCATGCAATCAGACTCTAATCCTTTAGAAGAATCAA
>JBBCAX010000329.1:0-1148 GCA_051382335.1 Deltaproteobacteria bacterium TL4 | reverse complement strand
ACCTATTATAACGCGAGTTTTGATGAACAGGATCGTCTTACAAGATATGCGGGAAGTCTCTATCATTATTCTCCTAATGGAGACCTAAAAAGTAAAACCACCAAAGAAAACCTTACCACACACTATGATTATGATGTTCTGGGAAACTCGCGATCAGTTATCTTTCCCGATAGTAAAGAAATTAAGTATGTAATTGATGGTCGAAACCGTCGAATTGGTAAAAAAATAAACGGAACATTAATTCAAGGATTTCTTTATCAAGACCAACTCAATCCCATCGCGGAGCTTGATAGCGAAGGGCAGATAATTAGCCGTTTTGTTTATGTCGATAAAATCCATATTCCCGCTTACCTTGTCAAAGGAGGGAAAGCCTATCGGATCATCTCGGATCCTCTGGGAAGCGTGCGATTAGTGATTAACGTGGAAACAGGTGAAATAGCCCAGCGAATGGATTATGGAACTTTTGGAAATGTAACCCAGGATACTAATCCTGGGTTTCAACCCTTCGGATTCGCTGGAGGACTATATGATCAAGACACAAAGTTAATTCGCTTTGGAGCGAGGGATTATGATCCGGAAACGGGACGATGGACAAACAAAGACCCTATCGGATTTAACGGAGGATCTACAAATCTCTACGCTTATGTTGGAGGAGATCCTATCAATGAAATTGATCCTAAAGGAACAGAGCCTCCTTGGTGTGGTGGTTCTCTTAGACCCGCTTGTGATGCTTTTTCTCTTCCGAGTGGAGGTAGTTCTGGAGGGATTTCCGGCTCTGTTTTAGGGAATAACGCATTTTCTAATTTAGTGTCCGAAACGGTTTTAAAGGGAGCACTCATTTATGGTGGAATAAAATATGGATTGCCACTTCTTGGAGCGATTAACAATGAGATCGGAGGAGAAATAGTATCCGCGTTTGGAAACTTAATCACAACAGCCATTGGATTTAAGGTGCTATACTTTGGCTTAGATCAATTAAAGGGCGTTGGCAATTTCTTTGTCAATGGAGGGGGTAGTGATTATTTTTGGACTGTCTCAGTAGCGGTACTATTTGGAGTGGCTGGTTATAACATGCTGGAACAAATAGCTTCATTTGTTGGAGAAACAGCTACATTCCTAAATAGTTTTACAACTCAGGGGGAGGGTAC
>JBBCAX010000328.1:0-10865 GCA_051382335.1 Deltaproteobacteria bacterium TL4 | reverse complement strand
AGAAATCTGTTTAACGAACTTTTAAATCGCATGGATTTACCTCTGAGACCCAGAGTCAGAGAAAATTATGCTGTGGCATGGGCAAGCTAGATTCTAAGGGGGTGGCCGAACTTACGACCAAGCCCTATTATTCTCTTATAACAAACTGATTTTATTGGAAGAAGGAGGAATCTTGGGAAATTCAGGAAGAAAAAGGAGCCATGAGCTCAGGTCCGAACGCAAAAAACAAATTCTTTCAGCAGCCAAACACCTTTTTATGACTCAGGGCTATGAGTCCACAACCATGCAGCAGGTTGTTGTGGAAGCTGGGACTTCCATCGGAAATTGTTATTTCTACTTCCCCAATAAAGAAGCCCTGTTGCATGCCATTGTAGAAGACACGTCTTTGGAAATTCTTAAAAAAGTGGATTTAGCCACAGAGGATGTTCCCCCCGGTGCCATAGAACTTGCCGTATCTTTTTACATCTTTTTGAAAGTGGTGCTGGATGAGGCCGAGTTGACCGTACTTGTATTTTCAGAAAAAGCGCATCTGGAATTGAAAACGGCGTTTATCGCTTACTATGAAGCTGGCTTGAAACGCTTCTTTAAAGAGTACCCTGAATTGTTGAATGATTCCGATATCGAAATCGTCACAACGGCTTGGGAAGGCGCAACGATTGGTATTATACGCAAATTACTTAAAAAAAATCTGGAACAAGATAGAGATTCGGTGTTACGTTTTCTTGTAAGATGGAATTTACAAGCGCTAGGACTCTCTGCTCAAACAGTACAAGACGCTTTGGACGCTTTAGATCGCGTTATTATTGACAATGGATAAGATAATTTCAAGCGCCTTTTAGGGAGTTATCATACGCTGAGACTCGATACACTTATTGAACCAGCGGTACCTTTTTATGGGACCAGTACCGGAGGTCGTGATTTAAGTGAAATAATTAACGTTTCCAGAATTTTTTATGGAACAACGCCAAAAGAACAAAAAACTCCAGACGTCCAAGCAACATAGCCACACACAGTACCAGTTTGGAAGGATCAGTCAGGTGTGAAAAATTCTCCAGGGGGCCCACCGTTCCAAAGCCTGGTCCGACCCCGGCGAGACAGGTCATGACGGCGGAAAGTGAGGTGATCAAATCATTTCCCTGATAAGCCAGAAAAAGGGAGACCCCTGCCAGCGATGACATATACACACAGAAAAACCCCAGAATTGAGTGCAACAGATCATCATGAATCACAGTGGATCCCACACGCAATTTGGTTACCAGATAGGGAGTAAAGCTCAACCTGATGTTATTGACGATAATCTTGAACATCAAAAAAACCCTGAATTGCTTCAAGCCACCGGCAGTAGAACCGGCCATTCCTCCCATCAACATGCATAAAAAGATCATGAATTGAGGCCCATAGGCATAAAGTTCGTAGTCATCTGAAGCAAAACCTGTGGTACTGATGATCGACATCACCTGGAATGTCGCTGATCGCAAAGCTCTGGAAAAATCATAATCCGAATGGATCCACACAGATAATGTGCTCGCGGAACAGAAAATAAGAATGACCGAGATAAAAAAGCGCAGTTCCGCATCTTGTAAAACACTCCGCCAGCGTCCCTTGGCAATCAAATAGTATAACCCAAAATTGACCGCAGCCAAAAACATGAACACGATGATAATCCATTCAATGACCGGAGAATGAAAATCGGCGACACTGCCATTTTTTGTGGAAAAACCTCCGCTGGCCATGGTTGAAAAACTATGAACAATCGCATCCAGCGGAGTCATCCCGGCCAACCACAGAAGTAAAGCTTCTATTCCTGTCAAAAATGCGTAAGTATACCAGAGATTTCTTGAGGTATCCCTGATTCTTGGTGTAACTTCTCCTGATGTCGGACCGACCGATTCTGTTTTGAACAACATTTTGGAACCAACCCCGAGATTGGGAAATACGCTGACAAACAACACGACAACGCCTAAACCTCCGATCCAATGGGTGAGGCCTCTCCAGAACTGTAATGCGTCCGGCAAGGCTTCAATGTTGTTCAAAATGGAGGAACCTGTGGTCGTAAATCCTGAAACAGATTCAAACAACGCGTCCACAAAACGGGGAATAGCATTACTTTCCCAGTAAGGCAAAGCCCCTATGATTCCCAAAGCCAGCCAGGCATAGGCCACTATAAAAACAGCTGTTTTGGGGAAAAAAATTTCTGAGGCCCCCTTGCCATAATGCCGAAGGCCTACTCCTGTCAAGGCTACAAAAAAAGAGGTCCACAAAAACATGGTTCCCAGGGAGGGATCCCAAGTAAAATAGAAACACCAAGGAAGTGGCAGCAATAAGAAACTTGCCAGTAACAAATGCAAAAGACCTGTAATTTTACAGAAAGTCTTCTTGCTATCATACACAGCTTCGATATTCATACATCTCGTTTTTAAAAAGGATCAAATCAGTTATCGCTTTCCGCACGCACTATCATCGGCGATACGCTGAATCAGTAGACTTTAAGTCGATACCCGACCCCCGGCTCAGTAACGATGTGCCTGGGGCGGGTTGAATCCGTCTCAATTTTTCGGCGGAGATTGCTGATATTCACTCTCAACAGATGAGACTCTGAAACATCGTGCCTTTGCCAAACCTGCTTAAGGATCTGTTGATGGGTCATGACCTTCCCTGCATGTGTGACCAATAACCGCAACACATCATATTCAGTCGGCGTTAGCTGGACTTCATTTCCATTTACCATGACCAGTCGCCTGGTTAAATCAACCAACAAATTATCAGATTGAAAGATGGCTTCAGTTTCAGGATGAGCGGCTCTTCTCAAGGCAGCTCTAACTCTGGCCATGAGTTCTCCCATGCTGAAGGGTTTGGTCAGATAATCGTCAGCGCCAGCATCCAATGCCGATATTTTATCAATTTCCTGTTCCCGAACAGAAAGGATGATGATGGGGATGCAGGTCCACTCCCTCAATCGGCGGGTCACTTCGATACCATCCATTTTAGGCAGGCCAAGATCAAGGAAGATGATATCCGGTCTGTGATTAATCACCGCTTGCAGTGCGGATTCGCCGCAGTCCGCTTCAAAAACCAGATAGTCATTGGCACGTAAGGCTGTGTTGAGAAAACGCCTGATCGCATCATCGTCGTCAACAACCAGTATTCTCAGTTGTGTTTCCATAAATATCGTTGATCGGTAAAATGATTGTCATGATGGTACCCCCCTCAGGGCGTCCACACACTGTTATTTTCCCATGATGGGCTTCAACCAGACCTTTACAGATGGAAAGTCCAAGCCCTGTCCCTGTGGCATTATCAGGTCGTTGAATCCGGTAGAATTTATTAAAAATATAGGGAATTTCCTCAGGAGGAATGCCAATACCCTCGTCAATCACATCCAGTTCGATAGTTGTTTCCTGAACCTTCACATTCATTTCAATCGCTGTATTCTCAGGGGAATACTTTAGCGCATTGTCAATCAGATTGATCAACACCTGCATCATCAGCATAAAATCCATCGGGATTAATGGGGTTTCTAAAGGGATACTGGTTTTTATGTAACGATTGCCAATCTGGTTTTCAAGATGATTCAGGACGACACCAATCAAATCCTGAATATCGCAGGGTTCATAACGAACTTTGACGGAACCCGCTTCAAGTTGAGTCATTTCCAGAAGATTGCTTACAAAGCGATTCAATCGATCAGCTTGTTGCCATGCGGTATTTATCAATATTTTGCGAGAAGCCTCATCCAAATGTGTTTCATCCTCCATCAGGCTGCTCAGAGACCCTGTAATGGTAACGAGGGGCGTACGAAGGTCATGAGAAATGGA
Organism: Deltaproteobacteria bacterium TL4; assembly: GCA_051382335.1. GTDB lineage: Bacteria > SAR324 > SAR324 > SAR324 > NAC60-12 > JBBCAX01. The sequence goes on along the minus strand of JBBCAX010000328.1, from coordinate 7,050 downwards.
ATTCAACAATGCCGCCTGAAATTTGTCGGTCTCTTTCAGAAGTTGTGCTTCCTGGGCTTTTGCCGCAAGTTGCAAACGCTCAATCGCTTGAGCCCCCTGGTTGGCAATGGATTCCAAAAATTGTATCTGAACTTGGTTGATGGCGATAGTTGATAAGGGAATTTTCAGAACACCCACAGGTGCCTTGGCTGATCTTAAGGGCAAATAGACGGCGGGTAATTCTGGATAAAGTGAGGTGCCAGCACCTGTTGCACAGTCACGATCAAAAGCCAATTTTGCCGCCTGCTGATCCGTGTTTAACCATTTTTCCGCATCATCATCGACTGAAACCAGCATGTTGTCACGATTGAGCCATACCACACCACTCTCTCCGTAAAGTTTTTCGACGTGAACGGAAATGATTTCCATGACTCTGGAAAGTTCGCTGGCACCCACAAGATCACGACTTAAATGATAGAGCGACTCCATTTGCAAAGCTCGTTGTTCAGCTTCTCTGGTTTGTTTCCTTGACTGGGCCGCAAGCGTACTGACGATGATACCCACCAGAAGCAGTCCCATAAATGTCAGCAGATATTGCGCGTCATGAACAACATACGTGTAGTACGGTGGAATGAAAATCAGATTAAACACCAGCACACTTAAGCAGGATGCCAGGATTGCCGGTTTCAAACCATAGCGCAATGCGGCAACGATGACAGCAGTGAGGTAAAGCATGACAAGATTGGTTGGTTCGACATAAGGACGAACAGGGTAGCTCAGCAGGGAAACCAGCAACACCAGCACTAGGCTGTATCCATAATTTTTAAATTTGAATATCATCAATATTACTCCACCATCGTCTTTTACATGGTTGACGCAACCTTAACTATAGCAGAAGCTTTCTCTGGATAGTGTCAAAATTCATAGAAAATATATCAAGAAAGTGTCAAGAAGCTTTATGGCCTTGGCTTTTGCACTGAAGGCTTATGCCGCGTGGCTAGATAAATTAGCAATTGAGTTTTTCCTGGCTGTAACGGTGGTCCGCATACTTTACAGAAGGTTTCAGTCCCGGTAAAAGTGAGGAAAGTACCAGACACTTTTTTGTTGAGACACCTTTGATTCTACCACAAGTTGCCTGTGGATTTTCCTTAAAGCTGAGCCTTGAAGCTTGTATTTATTGCCTTGACAATAATCATTAATAGAATAGTGTTCCACGAACATTCACAGAATACAATTCTATTAGCCTGAAACCTAGTGATTAGCAGGCACTAACATCATTCTTACATCAGAAAAAACCAGGGAGTTTCGCCATGTCCGAGGTTATGGACGCCGATGATTTGTTGATATTCATCAAAGACGTTTTTGAGGAGAAAATTCCTTTTAACAAACATTTCCAGAGAATATGAGTTCGACAGAATGGATCAGTTTTTTTGCGACTGTGATTAACCGTATTGCTTATGCTTCTTTGGAAAGTCCCCGCATAAAAAATGAGGGGGAAGTCGATTTTCATATCGATTGGTGCCCCCATCAAGATCACTACACGGCGATGGATTCTGTCGAGTTCAACGGTATTTTGTCCAGAGGATGATTGAAGCCGCAAAAGATTTTATGGTCAGTCAAGGCCGTGATGATGTCTGGGATGTTTGGTTTCAAACAACGATTCCCTCAGGAAGTGAAACGTGTCACTTTGAAATTGAAACGGGCGGAAACCCCGACTCTATCCGAAAGTGGGAGGAGTACACTCATCTCATGGAGGATAAAGCTCTGGAGATCGCAAAACAGGAAGATCGTTCCCACAGATGAGTACCATCTGTATTTCGTGAAAGAATGCCTTGTGAAGCATTCATTAAAATCAACTAACTTGAAGGAGTCATAATGAGTAGCACCGAGTTAACAATTGACTATCAGGATATTCAATTTGCCTTGAATGAATGGTTGCAAGCTGGTGAAAAATTAAACCAGTTTCCCCAATTTCAAGATTTTGACACAGAGACCATCAATTTGCTGATTAAAGAAGGTTTGGATTTTGCTGTTCAGACGATTGCTCCAACGGCAAGTGAGTCTGATCGTATCGGGGTGCAAATAGTGAACGGTAGAGCCATTGTTCCTAAATGTTTAGAAGAACCCTACCGCAAAGCTTATCAATTAGGATGGGCTAATATTTGTGTGAATCCTGAGTATGGCGGACAAGGTGCGCCTTTGTTGATAGGGACCGCGCTGAGTGAAGGGATGTCAGGTGCGAATGTAAGTTTAGCCGGAGTTTTTTTCCTCAATGAAGGGGCCATGGGATTGGTTGAAACGTTTGGAACTGAGGAACAAAAAGCTCTTTATGCCCCTAAAATGGGGAGCGGCGAATATACAGGAACTATGTGCCTCAGCGAACCTAACGCCGGTTCGGATGTAGGAGCAGGAACCACGACTGCGGAACGTGTAGGGGACGGACGTTACAAAATCAAAGGAACCAAATGTTGGATCACTAATGGCGATACCAATTTGGGTAAGAATGCCATCCACGCTGTACTTGCGCGGATTAAAGGAGACCCAGAGGGAGTTAAAGGCTTAAGCTTGTTTATTGTCCCGGCATTTCATGTGGATCCTGATGGCACTATTGGAAAAAGCAACGATGTGACCTTGGGTTCCATTGAGCACAAAATGGGGATGCTTGCCAGTCCAACCTGTGTTTTGAATTTCGGTGAAAATGATAATTGCTATGGTTATTTGCTGGGCAAAGAATGTGGTGGTATCGGCCACATGTTTCAATTAATGAATGAAGCTCGTATAGCAACGGCTGTTTTGGGATTAGGCGCTTCCAGTGCCGCCTACCAAAATGCTCTGTCTTACGCCAAAGAACGTGTCCAGGGAGTTCATATCAACAAGATGCGTGACGCAACCGCAGAAAAGGTGTTGATTATTGAACATCCGGATGTGCGTCTCAATTTAATGAATATGAAAGCTCGTGTTGAGGCTATTCGTGCGTTAATCTACGCGACAGCGCAATTTCTTGATCTCCATACCGTAGCTACCGACGAAAACGAACGTAAAGAATTAGACGGTTTGGTCGGGCTGCTCACTCCCATGTGTAAAGGTTGGGCCAGTGAAGTGGGATTGGATGTCGTTCGAACAGGGATTCAAGTTTTAGGTGGAGTAGGATACACCAAAGATTTCCCCTTGGAGCAACTCTACAGGGACTTAAGAGTCTCGACCATTTATGAGGGCACGACCGGTATCCAGGCACTCGACTTGGTCGGTCGCAAAATGATGGCTAATAATGGGCAGGTGTTCATGGGATTGCTGCAGCGATTCGCAAAAATGATTGAGGAAAACCAGGATCACGCGGTGATGGGTTCTGCCATCAAAACTTGGGGAGGTTACTGTGAAACGGTTGGAGATTGCGCTCAATTGATGCAGTCGATGATGAGTGACCGGGGATTGGAAGGGGCGGTTCTTTATGCGACTCCCATGTTGATGTATATTTCCGCGGTTACTGCGGGATATTTCTATTTAGAACAAGGATTGGTTGCCGCAGATCAACTGGGCTCGTTGAAGAAAGAGCAAAATATTGCCGAGAGTTCTGTCGCGTCTTTTGTGAAAGAAAATTCGAGCGCTCAGTTTTATGACAATAAAATTAAAACGATTCAGTTCTACATGGATGTCGTTATGCCTTCTTTTGAAAGTTATGCCAAGGCGTTGAAAAGTAAGAATTATAATGCTTTGGATATCAACCTGTAAAATGGGATTCAAACCATGGATGTTGTGGAATTGCTCCACATTTTAAACTAACCCTTTGAACATGGAGAAGCCATGAGCGACGCTTTGATCTTTGACGCCATTCGGACCCCCCGTGGTAAAGGCAAGAAAAACGGAGGCCTGAATGAAGTACCTTCCATCAATTTGTTAACCACTTTGTTGAAAGCTCTTCAGGAACGCAATCATTTGGACACGTCTCAGGTCGATGATGTGGTTTTGGGTTGTGTTACGCCTGTCGGAGAACAAGGCGCGGATATCGCTAAAGTGGCTTCATTGTATGCTGGTTGGAGTCAGACCGTGGCTGGTGTTACCTTAAACCGGTTTTGTGCGTCAGGCTTGGAAGCAAGTAATCTGGGCGCTATGAAAATCATGTCTGGGATGGAAGGATCTGGTGGTGGTTGGAGGCGTGGAGTCGATGTCCAGAGTGCCGATGGGAAGCGATGGCGGAGCCTGGTTTACGGATCCGCAAGTGAATGGCGGTATTGATTTTATTCCCCAAGGCATTTCCGCGGATTTAGTTGCCTCTATCGAAGGTTTTAGCCGGGAAGATGTTGATGGCTTTGCGGTTTCTTCTCAGCAAAAGGCGGCTTATGCGGCAAAAGGTGGCTATTTTCAAAAATCGATCATTCCTGTCAAAGATATCAATGGTTTAATCATTCTGGCTTATGATGAATTAATCCGTGGCAATACAACTGTAGAAGGGTTGGGAGAGTTGAAAGCCTCTTTTCAAATTCCAGGAGAAATGGGATTTGACGCAACCGCATTGAGAAAATATCCTAAAGTGGAGCAAATCCATCATGTTCATCATGCGGGGAACTCTTCAGGAATTGTGGATGGTGCCGCATTGATATTGGTGGGAAGTAAGGAAAAAGGTAAAGAACTCGGTTTAAAACCTCGCGCAAAATTCCGGTCAATGGCTGTCATTGGTGATGAACCCACCATTATGTTGACAGGACCTGCCCCCGCGACTCGTAAGGCTCTGAAAAAAGCAGGTTTGAGTATCAAAGATATCGATCTATTTGAAATCAACGAAGCATTTGCCGCTGTTGTTTTAAAAGCACAACGGGATTTGAATCTTGACCCCGAAAAAGTCAACGTCAATGGCGGTGCCATTGCGATGGGACATCCCTTAGGAGCAACAGGGGCTATAATTCTCAATACGGTTCTTGATGAATTGGAGCGTCGTGACTTGCAATTCGGTTTATGTACCCTCTGTGTGGGTGGCGGAATGGGAATCGCTACCGTGATTGAACGTGTGTAAAAACTGTTTTCAAACCAAATAAGCGCAAGGGTTTTGGCGGTTTGGCCTCAGCCCAGTGAATTGATGAAATGAGGTATTATGACAATCCAATATGAAAAAGACGCTCAGAACATTGTGACCTTGAGCCTGGACATGGAAAATCGTTCTCAAAATGTTTTGAATGATACCTTGAAAGACGCCTTCAAAACAGCAATAGAACAACTGACCAGCGAAGAAAAATTGGCAGGGGTGATTTTAACTTCCAGCAAAAGGGATTTTTTGGCAGGGGCCGATATTGATCTGTTCTCCAACTTTACCGGCACCGAGGATGTGATGGCGTGGGTAACCGAATTTAAAGGGCTCTTCGATATTTCCCGTGGTCATGGATTATTGATTATCTAGCTGATATATAAAGAGAATTAAAGAAATACAACCAGGTCAGAATGTATGTTTGAAACAAACTTTTTGGGTTTAGATAACATTGAATTACCTAGAAAGTGGCAATATGCGAGAGATATAGGTGATCCTGCTATGTAAAATACGATAAAAATCTGACTCGTTTTGGCATCTCTCAAATTTCGCATATTTTGTAATACATTGATTTAATTGTATTTATACTCATTCAAAAACCACGGGAAATATCGAAGAGCCATTTAAAGCAAGCCTGCGTCAGCTCGAAACCTTAGGGGTGCCTGTGGTTGCCGCCCTGAACGGAACTACTTTGGGTGGCGGCTATGAAGTTGCTCTTGGTTGCCACTATCGCATTCTGATCAACAACCCCAAAATCAAAATTGGTCTCCCTGAGGTCAAATTGGGATTACTTCCAGGAGGGGGCGGAACACAACGACTCCCACGGTTGATTGGGATTCAAAATGCGGTTCCTCTGATCGCGGAAGGAAAGGAACTCGACCCTGAAGCCGCTTTGAAACAAGGCTTGGTGAATGAGTTGGCGAACGATGTTACGGAGATGAGGGCAAAAGCGAAAAAATGGATTTTGGAACATCCGGCCTCCGTTCAGCCATGGGATAATAAACAGTTTAAATGGCCTGGCGGTGATAACCAACATCCTGCGAATGTCCAGTTTTGGGTCATGGCGCCTTCCGTATTGAATAAACAAACTCGAAAAAACTTTCCAGCGACACAACAGATCCTTTCTTGTGTTTACGAAGGTGCCGCCGTTGACATTGACACAGGACTTCGAATTGAATCCCGCTATTTTGCCAACTGTGTTGCCAGCTCTGTTTCTAAAAACATGATTACCGCTTTTTGGTATCAACTCAATCAGATTAAAAAAGGCAGCAGTCGTCCTAAAGGTTTTGAACTCACTCAAGTTCAAAAAGTAGGAATTTTGGGCGCAGGAATGATGGGGGCAGGAATCGCTTATTCCAGCGCGATGTCGGGTATCTCGGTTGTCCTCAAGGAGGTCTCGAAAGAAGCGGCGGAAAAAGGCAAGCAGTATTCAGTGGACCTTTTGGAAAAGCAAGTGAGTCGTGGACGCATGACTCAGGAAAAAATGGACGCAACACTCCAGCGTATTGTCTCAACGGATCAGGCGAGTGCTTTGCGAGGCTGTGATCTGATCATTGAAGCCGTATTTGAAAACCGGGAACTCAAAGCACAAGTGACTCAAGAGGCTGAAGCCCAAATTGCGGAAACTGCTGTTTTTGCGTCTAATACCTCCACACTGCCCATTACAGGACTGGCCAAACAATCCTCACGTCCTAAAAACTTTGTTGGCCTCCACTTCTTTTCTCCTGTCGATAAAATGCCATTGGTTGAAATTATTGTTGGCGCACAAACAAGCCAAGAAACTTTAGCGCGTGCTTTCGATTATGTGGTGCAAATTCGTAAAACACCGATTGTTGTCAATGACAGTCGAGGCTTTTATACTTCCCGCGTTTTCTCCTATTATCCCTTGGAAGGCATGACCTTACTTGCGGAAGGGCAGCATCCCCGCGCGATTGAATCCGCAGGGCTGAAAGCCCAATACCCGTGCATGAATGTTTTTACGCTGCAATTTTATTAATGAAATTAATAACTTGCTCAAAAAACAGTTCTTTCATATTTTTTTGTTTTTTCTTTGT
>JBBCAX010000327.1:0-3142 GCA_051382335.1 Deltaproteobacteria bacterium TL4 | reverse complement strand
TGTATAGAACGGTTCAGGAGAATACGCTCTCCCGGGTTAGGCCCTTCACCCTGTCCCTTCCATTACGATGGGCGTTTGGCTACTATGGCCGCTGCTGACTTCTGATCGCCTTCACGACAGATTACTCTGCCATGCGCTATTGGAAAGAATTTCCAATCGCTTCGCAATCAGATCTCCCCAGATAAGAACGTGATCTTTCATGACACTGCCGCCGCGTTTACCCTATCCCCCAAGCCACAGGATTTCGTTATGTTGTGCTAACTCATCCCAGGGAAGTGAGCCTTCTATGCGATTTCTGTCCGTCAGCTCGTCAATTTGCTCCGGGCTTCCTTCAGACGATCCCTCACGGTTTCGCCCTTGCCTTTCGCTAGTAGTTAATGGTATTGAATACCTTAGGAACACGGTTTGTTCGCTGTTTGCTGGCTGGTTTCCCGCCAGTGCCGCATGATCGGTTCCATAGCATTGAAAGCCAGTGGCTTTCCTACGGGGACTTTCACCCCATCAGATCACGCCCATGCTGGGCACAAGAAATTTAATGGAGGCTCGTTCCTCGCTCCATGAAACTTCTAGTCCGTTGGGCCCTCAGCTCAGCACTTCAAACAACCTTTCACATGAGGAATCATTTTCACAAGAAACAGAGACTCGAACTCTTTACAATGAATGAAACTGGATTTATAATCACGGGAGAACTTGTTCAAACCAACCGAAAACCCAAAGGAGATGATAAATGTTTAGAAATTACACACTTGAATATTGGAAAGATGATAGCTGGTATGTTGGAAAATTGAAGGAGATTCCTGGAATCTTTAGCCAGGGAGAGACTTTAAATGAATTGGAAGAAAACATAAAAGACGCTTACAAACTCATGTTAGAAGAGCCAACAGAAATCCATCCCAATACAAAAACTAAAGAAATTGCGATGGAAGTTGCATGAATAGAGGAAATTTCATTAGAGAGTTAGTGAAAGCCGGGTGTTATTTGAAACGACACGGAAGTCGGCATGATATATACGCAAACCCTAAAAATGGGAAACAATCACCTGTTCCACGTCATCCTGAAATTAAGGAAAGTTTGTGTAGACTAATCCGCAACCAACTGGAAATATAGAAATCTTCAATAATAAAAAAGGGACATACGAACAGTCAGATGTAGGTTCCAGCCCAACTCGGCGTTGATGGTACGGCAGACCCGCACTTTTTTTCGACATTTTGTAGTTACTCGTGAGGGCATCGGTTTTTTCGACGTTCATCGTCGGTCTGCCGCCCGTCACGCAAACGTTGGGCCCTCCGGCTCAGCACTTCAAACAACCTTTCACATGGGGGTACCATGTACACAAGAATCATCTTTCTGCTGTTCAGTTTCGTTGCCATCACCAGTCCATGTTTTGCCGGAGATGTCACCTTCGGCGAAGCCAAAACCGCCATCAGCGGAGCCGATGCTAAAGAGTTGAAAGTTGAGGATCTCGATGGAGATAGCAAACCTGATCTGATCTGGCGAGATAGTTCAGGAAATCTGAAGTACAGTTTGCAAGCAAACTCAATTCCGACAAATGGGTTAGTGGCTTATTATCCGTTCAATGGAAATGCAAACGATGAAAGTGGTAATGGGAATAATGGGACAGTCATTGGTGCGACTTTGACAGCAGATCGGCATGGACGTGCAAATAAAGCGTACAGTTTTGATGGGGTGAATGATTATTTAAGTGCTTCAGGTTCCAATGTTTGGAATTTTGGTACAGCATCTTTTACAATATCATTTTGGGTTAATGTAAAAACCGAGAAATCGATCGATTTTTTGACAAATAGATCAGAAGCTAACTCAAGTAATAACGGTAACGTTTGGTATATCCATTGGTTTCCTCCAACAAATAATATAAGTTTTTATGCCCCTTTAGGAAGTCAAGGGACTGAATATATAATCATAGGTGTTCTGGATTTTTTATATTTTTAATCATGTACTTAGAGAGACGCCTCATAATTGTCTCTAAAACCGGTAATTCACGGATATTTTTTATCCTTGTTTAACGGGCATTTACGGACACCCCAGAAATCTGGATTTTAACCAACTGATTATAAATAATAAAAATCCCGAACACCTATGAATATATAATAATTGACGATTCATTCGTTGAATTAAATCAATGGCAATATTTTACGATAGTACGTGATGGGGCAAACTTTTATTGGTTTGTAGATGGTGTATTGAAAAAGAGTAGAGCAGATACGACAACAAGTATTGCATATGACATAAATAATGAAATTTTTATTGGGGCATCAAAGTATAATGGTAATTATATTAATTTCTTAGATGGTTACCTTGATGACCTCCGCATCTACAACCGTGCCTTGTCTGAAACAGAAATCCTAGCACTTTACAATGAAGGCAAATAAAGTTTTTGTAGTAAACGTTGAAACAGGAGAAAAACTATGAGTGTGATTCAACTCGAAATTGAGGATACATTAATTCAACAGATTGGAGCCAAAACGGTCCAGTCCTTTGTTGAGAGACAACTCTCCTTCTTACGACTTCAATACCTGGGTGAGCAAGTTGCAACAGAAATTAAAAAATCTGGTATTGATCATCAAAAAGAGGTTGAAGAGGTATGTGGAGAAGCCTGGAAGGAGTATAAATCCAAATATTTACAGGATGCGTTATGAGCGAGAGGTATGTGCTTGACGCAAATGTATTGTTCAGTGCGTTCATCAGTGGAAAAGAACTCTATGAGTTACTATTTTCGGAACACACAATTTATCTTCCTGATTTTGCTTTTTTAGAACTCGAAAAATACAAAAAGCGTATTTTGAAGAAGACTAAGTTAGGCGAAGGAGAATTTCAGGAATTTGTGCTAAGATTGTTAAAGAATGTGACAGTTATTCCCAATTTTCTCATATCGCAAGCATCCTTAAAACAATCACATCAGTTGTGCAAAGATATTGATGAGAAAGATACTGTCTATGTGGCTGTTGCCATTGAGTTTGGTCTTAAACTGATTACAAATGATCATGTTTTATAACTCGACTTTGAACAATTTGCTCAATATTACTCCTGAATAAAATCAGAGACTTATAAAGTCGTATTAGAATTAATGATAGGTTTGGCCTGAAAAACGGGAAATAATAACCTTGCATTAATTCATTCATAA
>JBBCAX010000326.1:0-18395 GCA_051382335.1 Deltaproteobacteria bacterium TL4 | reverse complement strand
AAAGTCGTCTGGAACAACGGGATCTGGACCAAACGCTGGAGATTCTGAAAAACTTCCGGATGTTTTTCCCTGAGTTTTCCGACAAAACCATCCGGGGAATGTTAGTCTATGTGGATACCGAATCTTCAATGAGAGAGGACGTCCTGCAATCGGGTCTGTATCTGGCCGCCATCCATGATGAAGTCTTTTCCCTCGAAACTCCCGCCAATTTTACGCCCAAAACCTTCTGATGGGTCTGTCTTGGTCGCGAGACTTTCTACCTCGTTTTCTCTGCAATTATAAAGGCAATCCTCTCTTTCAATGTTTCTGATTTAAGGAACATTTGCCTTGTTTGGTTTTTTAGAGTCAGGGGCCATCGCCATCATTTTGTCAGGTCCCCTCTTCGACTTCGCTCAGGGAAAAATCTCGCAGGCTGAGCGGAGTCGAAGCCGGATTTCAAAACTTACGGCCTTTTAGCGAAACGAGGACTATAACCGCTGAGTTACTCTCCAGAAAAGTATAGTGCTCAAGGAAAGTTTTGTTCTGGGAACAAGGGCATCTTGCCCTCACCGGAGGGCGGGACGTCCTCCCCCCGAGACAAAACTTTTTTGGCGAACTATATTGTCCTGGGAACGCTGGCCTTTTGCCCGCAAAAGCAGGCGGGATGCCTGCGCTCTCGCAGAAATTTATCTGGACAACTATATTTGTTCGAAAGACTTGAGCCTTTTGCTAAAAAAGAGGTATACCATTGGTTTCATGCTTGCATGAGTAGCATGACCGGAGATTATATCCGGGAAATAGATAAAAATAACACTTTTATCTTGATCGGGTGATTTCCTTGGATTAAGGGAAGAAGTAGGAAGGTTTCAAATTCTGAAAGCTATTATAATTTTAATGCAGAGGTAGAACAATGTCGAAATCTGTTCTTGTACTTGAAGAAAGTCAAACTATTCAGGGGTTGGTTACATCAACGCTACAGATAAGCACCCTGCAAATTTATCAAGAACAGGACTCTAGTAGGTTTTTAGCTCGGGCTAAACAACTCAAACCCGATTTGATCTTAATTAGCAATTCTGATGGCCGGAACAATTACGTTACTTGCAAAGAGCTTCGAAAAGACCAGGATCTTTGCAATGTGCCGCTGCTTTTGTTGGCAAAAGCCAGAGACCGGATTGATACAAAACAACTTCAGCAATTAAAAATTAATGGGTTGATTCAGATTCCTTTTGAGGCAGCAACCCTTCAGGAAGAAGTCAAACAATTCATTCCCTCAGCCTTCTTAATGCCGGCCGCAGAAGCGTTTCAGCAAGCTCAGTCTTTTGACGAATCACCTCAATTAATTGAAGAGAGTATTAAAGTTTTTGATGATGAAATGCTGGATCTGCTTAAAGACACACCTCCGGCCTCTAACTTTACAGATGATGACGTTCCTGAAGTAGATTTTTCTGAGGAAATTGAAGGGCCAGTCGAGGAGGACGAAGAACTCATGGTTGGCGTTTCTTTGGAGGATGAAATCTCTATGGATGAAGAGGCTTTGGACGCTTCCAGCATTGAAGACAATCTGGACGAGGTTGATTCTGATCGACTTGAGGTTATCGATATTTCCGAAAGTAAGGGCGATGAGACCGAATTTGAAGATGATTTCGAGGACCTGCTGGAGCTTGATCTTTCACAGCAAGTCGATGAAAGTGATGATGCCTTGCTAACCTTGAGAGACGAGGATATGGAGTTGTCTGAAGATGAAGAAGACGCTTCGTTACTCGAAGAAGACAACGAAGATGAACTTGATTTGACCGATGACGAAATTCTACAACTTGAGACGGATGTTTCCTATAACGATGTGAGCGATTTGGTCGAACCCGACGATGACGCTGTGGTTATGATCTCCAGCGAAGATGAAGATGAAGAGACGCTTGAGGGTGAGGCGTTTGATGAAGATGACAATGATGGTGATGTCGACGAAGAAGGTTTGGAGTTGGACGAGGATGAGGCGGAGGCCTTATTCGCAAGCTCACAAGACTCAGTGATTCTCTCATCCGCTGACGATATGGAGGCAACTGAGGGGGGAGCCCTGTTACAGGAGCCACAAACCAAAGCATTTTCTGAACCTCAAGATGGCTTGGGGCAACTGAAACAATCAGGAATAGAAGATCAGTTGGTCATTGAAGATCAGCCTTCCGCTGACAGGACAGCAATGATCTGGGAGGAAAATCCTATGGGGGCCTCTGTTGTTGAAGAAGACAATGAAGGCGAAATGGATTTTGAACAGGAAGAGGAAGTGTTGTTTTCCCTGTCAGAGGAGGATAGTCCTTCCGAGGCCTCGTCATTTGAGATTCCCCTACAGAAAATCGACGCGCGTTTTGAACAGGCACTTCCCAGCAGAGAAGAACTACAACAGATGGATCGTGTCGAGGTGACGCTGGATGACTTCGAAGAGGATTCTGAATTTGACGATGAAGAAATTGTGTTAGATTCCTCAGAGGTGGATGCCTCATTTTTAGATGCTTCCGATACCTCCGACCTGGAAATGGAAGACTTTGCCGTTGGTGAGATTACGCTGGAAGAAGATGAGGACGAACTTATTTTAGGAGATGATCAGGATCTTCCTTCGTTGGATCAGGAAGACTACTACAAAAAAGTGGGCGCTCAAACCCTAAGAAAAGGCTTGGTGGATATTGATCTGGAACTGAATGATTTTGTGGATGATGTCGATTTGAATACCTATGACACCGATTCGGTACAGACTTTACGCGGTGGGTTAGAGGACATTTCCTTAACTAAAAATGATTTTATTGTTGATAGTCCTGAGGGTGTCAATTTATCAGAGGATTCGGAAGAAAGTGAGATAACCTGCTATGTCTCAACCGATGACGAATTGTTTTTGGATATGACAACTGAAGATAAACAAGTCACCTTACCTCATGCTTGGGACCGTGTTGTTTTGGATCAGGATCAAATTGTGTTCTATGATCCGGACGCAATTTTGGAAAGCAGTGATCAGGCTGTTGTTGATGATGATTTGATTACCAGGATTGGGACACTTTCGAGTGTTGAAGAAACCATGAACTCCGACGCTTCTAGGGAAGAAGATGTTTTTGCTGATTCTGATTCTATGCGTGAAGACGCTCTTGATGAAGACTCTCTCTTCTTGGAGGATGAAAGTGACGAAGAGCCGGGTCTGGAAGACGCTGATGACGAAAGTGCGTTATTTGAAGAAGAGTCTCCAAGTGATGTCCTTGGGGAGGCTTCTTTTGATGAAGAGCGTTCTTTATTTGATGAGGAAACGGAGACTGAGGCTCTTGACGATGACGCTGCCTTATTTGCCGAAGAGGATGAAGAACTATCAGCTTTATCGGAGGAGGCCGAGGAGTTCGGCAGCGATGAATCTCTCTTTGACGAAGAGGACGACGCTCTTGAACTAGGCGATGAAAGTGAATTGGAGGAGTCTGTTCAAAGCGACGATGAATTGACTATGGATTCTGAAGATTTCAGTACGGATTCTTTGAGTGCTGAGGATGAGAGCTCACCAGAACCTATAACCAGGGAAGATATTTTTGAACAAGATCTCGAAAAAGATGCTGAAGCTTTACAACAAATGGAGCAAGAAGCCCTTGCTGAACTGGACGAGTTAGATCAAGAGATGGCCTCCATAGAAAGTTCACAATACGATCTTTCTGAAGAACCTCTGTTTGAAGAAGACATTGATGAAAACGAAATGGAACAGAATCTGAGTGACAATTCGTTTAGAGATAGTTCCACAGAGCTAAGCGAAGAGGTTGATGCTCTTGAGAGTCCGTTAGACTCTGATTTCGAAGATGAAGACACGGAAGTGATGTCCTTTCATGATGAGTTGGATGAGGAAGCAGAATTGGAAACGCTTGAGGATTCCGAAGAGATTGAAGATGCTGAAAGCGTCTCTTTCCATGACGAACTGGATGAGAACTCAGAGCCAGCGTCTGAGGTTGGCAGTGCTGCGATAGACGCGGAATCAGAGTTGGAAGTGACTTTGGAAGACGAGTCCTCTGAAGTCAGGTTAGAGGTCTCAGACGAAGACTTTCCTTTAATTGAAGAACCTCTGGTGATCCCGTCAGATCCTCATCTGGAACGTCCTTCTAAACGAGCGTCTTCCAGTAGCTTAGAGCAAATAGTCGAAAACATGATTGCGAGTTCCGTACATAAGGCGTTGAAAAGCGCGATGCCTGAGTTAATCAGAAAACTCGCAGAAGAACTAAAATCAATGTAGCGTGGCGCTCTTGTGGAGTGCCTGCTTGGAAATCACCTTCTCTCCTGTACTCCGTGAAGAGTCTTGCGGCGGTGAAAAGCAGAATCTTTGGTGAGAGTTTACTAACCTTTTCATTGCAAGGATTTTATGGGAAAAGGCTCCTCTCTTCAAGATGCTCCTCCCTATGAAGCCATTTTACTAAGTCAGGTCATTACGGAAAAGAAACAAATCCGGATCACCCTGATGGACGGTGATGTTTTGATCGACCTGGTTAAGTGGCACACTCCGAATGCCATCGGCCTTAAAGATGGGAAAATTGTTAATAAGCAGGTGATTAAGTATTGGGAATTACTGAAATAAAGTTTTAAAGGCGCAGCCTGGCTTGTTGAGGCCAGGCTTCTGAACTTCAAAGGGGGCGACTCTCGTCAGGGAGAAGGGGATCGTGATGCTCTTCTTTTTCCGTAGTGTTATCCAATGCTTCACTTCCGTCAACTTCATAGGCTCCAATATCGATCTTTCCGTTGGCTGTGGCTCGTTTGGTGTGGTTTTGTCCGGCACCCACAAAATGGTATTGGGGAACCAGCGAAAACCCATACGCTTCCCCGGGATCCAGGCCCTGGTCTTTGGCTTCTGACGAAGCATTAAGCCGATAATCGTAACCCGCTTTATCCACCACCGGAATAGGGGAAGCAACCCCTGTGGCATCATTGGCGTCCGCGGTAAGCACGGTGTTTTCAGGATAAGGATACTCCCTATTGTAGTGATTCAGCGAATTGGTGTAGAGCAGGTTGGAACGAACCTCAACGCTGGCTTCACCATTGACATGATACAGATCGTAAACTCCCATAAACAGGTTATTTTTCAAGGTCACTTTCGCTCCCGAATAAATATTCAGGTGTCGGCCTTTGTAATAATAAACATCATGGCTACTGTCATTCTCCAAATTTCCATTCACGTAAACTCGCATTTGTGTATTAGAAGCATCATGGATACCAACAACATAATACCATAAGTATTATGTCCCCTGATTTCCTCTGTGGGTCTTCTTTGTGGATGGACATTCCTTGTATTCGACACGTCTGTCCTTCTTTTAGTACCCGTTAGTTACGGAGTAATAACTAATTTAGGTCTTAATGATGGGTCATCCATATAATTTGAGCTGTAAAAGTTATTCCAGTAGTTCCATGTATTTTTAGGACGCAATTGTATTCCATGATTTGTAGCCCCACCAGACTTCCATTTATTATAGAGTTCTGTAATATCTAATTCATACCATTCATTGGGAATTGGTGCAGAAAGTTCTGATAGGTTGATTGATGTAGGTTTAGTTGACCAGGTTGTTGTATCATTCCAGGAAGATGTGACTTGATCTAAATATAGAGGGGTAACACCATTTCCTCCTGTCTGGATAGAATATAAATAAATTTTTGCTGAAGTCGCATGTTCAGGCAAGCTAGTTAAGTTAAATTTTAGCAATGAATAATATTGATCTCCCCATCCTCCTGTTGGCAGGACGGATTCACATACCAAGCGGTAGGTTTCCCATTCTGCTGAAGGTGTAGGTAAAGAACTTCTCACAAAAGTATCCCTTCCCTCTTCTGGTCCTGGTTGCAGAACCGTGCTAGCAGTTGACGTTGTAACAGGCTTCTCAGTCTCATACAAAGCGCTCACCTCTGCCGCAGACAAAGCACGGTTGTAAATGCGGAGGTCGTCGATTTTACCACTATAATATCCATCAACAGACCAATTACTTTTACCAATGTAGTTATTGTTCCGAGTCACATTTTTAGGTAACCCGGTAGAGGTACCTGTCGCAATTTTAACCCCATTTTTGAATAAATACACATTCCCAAGGGTATCATTGACTGCCACAAAATGTTGCCATTGATTCAAACCAATACTGCTACTGACAGAGGTGCGTGTTAACTCACTGGAAGCAGAAAAAGATACAAAAGTCAGAGTGGAACTACTACCTTCATTAGCCAGCAAAATGTTATCGCTGCTAGCACCGTTTCCAAAATCGATAAATCTTGACCAATAATTCAGAGCAGCCGGATATGCCCAAACAGAAACTGTAATACCTCCTGTGAAATCTTTGAATCCACTGGGGAGAGCAATATAATTACTGCTTCCATTAAAACTATACGCCTTATTTGCCACCCCATGCCGATCCGTGGCTAAAGTGGCTCCGTTGACAGTTCCATTGTTTCCATTTCCGCTTTCATCATTGGCGTTGCCGTTGAAAGGATAATAAGCCACCAGTCCGGTGGTGGAACCCGTGATATTCAGGATTGCGTTATCAGGAAATTGCCCTTCGGCAAGAGGATAGGTGACGGTAGTGGAGCCTCCGGTGCCGTTGACATCAGTGACTTTGAGAACGAGGTTTCCGGTGGTGGCTTCGGTGTAGTTTTGTAAGGTGGCAGGATTGGTGGTGGCATCCACAAAGGTTTTTCCTGCGAACGTCCATAAGTAACGCAAGGTGCTGGCGGCAGTGTCATCGTTGACGGTAGCAGTCCAGATAATGTCGGTGCCGGAACGAGTGGTTTTCAGTGCGGTCACAACTGGATTAAACTGAACTTTCACGGTGCTGGTCGTGGTTTGCTGAACGACTTCCATCTCAAAATCAATGGACACGATGTTGCCTTGGGAATTCGTGATCGCAAAGGTGTGTTTGTATTTAGCCAGCGTCGCAGGCGCCGTGTAGGTGAGGGCAATCGTTGCAGTTGTGCCTGTCAGTGTAATGTTTCCTGACGCTGGATTAAACGAGCCTCCATTGGTGGCGGCAGTGATTTGATACGTCATTTTTTCCCCGGAGGTTCCTCCAATCAGGAGGGAAACTGTTGCTGTTTTGGATGCACTGACTTTGGCGGGATTGGCGACCTGACTGATTTTGGGCAAGGTCGGCGTGACTGCGTCATCCACTGGCGCCAACGTCAAAGCGACCGTGTTATCGGCTTCAACCAGGGTTTGCTGGGTGGAACCATTGAAGATTTCGACATTGGTCGCGTTGTAAGCGTGGCCTTCAAAGGTCAATGCCACTCCCACTGGCAAATCAGTCAAGGTCAAGGTCCACTCGGAAGCGGTTTGAGTGAGCGCTTTATCAGTCACCACAGCGGTTGTGCCATTTTTGACGGTCAGGGTAATTTGTGTCACATCTCCTACCACTCCCTTGAATTTGGCGGTGCTGATAAAACGAGTCAGAGTAGAATCTTCATCAGGAAACCCGATGGTGATCTGTGCTGAAGCGCTTTGAGATTCCGTGGCTTGACGGCTATCCTTGTTATCAGACACAAAATCACTACAAGATAGGAGCGATAAACTCAACAACAGACTGGTTATGAACAGAAAGCAAGTACGTAGCATAGAAAACTCCTTACGAAGTTGAATGGAAGGGAGGCGGAAGCCTCCTCATTTGGGTTACGAGGCGGAAGCTGTCGTAACCAGACAATGTTCAATGGGCATGGTTCAAATCAGGGTGACATCTTTTCTACTTCGTTCCCATTCAAAGGATCGTGAAAAGAATAACTTCCATAAGTTAGGATTTTCTTGGTAGCAAGGGCGTCTCGCCCTTGCTGGAGAGCGGGACGCTCTCCCTACCATTCGAAATAAAAACTTTGGGAAGTTATTCTTTTGTCGTTCCAAAGCATCGGAACGAGTATCGAGGTCCAGATAAATTTCTGCTGGGAGCGCAGGCGTCCCGCCTGCTTTTGCGGGCAAGATGCCCGCGTTCCCAGGAAAGAACTTTTCTGGAGATCTCTACAATCCGTTCTGTTACCTGAAAATGGACATTTTTGAACCATGCCGTTCAATGGGTAGAATCTACCATGGTAAGAGTTGGATTGCAGAGCGTATAATTATAATCAAACCTGGTAAAACTGTACGTTACACTCATTTGCAATTTGTTATTGATGAATTTTCCAGTCAGATTGGCTATTACTTGTGTACTCACAGAGTAGTAATTGGCCTCGTATCTGGAAGTAAAGGTAAACAGGCTTGTATTGACTTGAATGGCGCTAAACTCGGCATTATCACTGGCTACACAACCCGTTCCTCCAGCGTGAGAACCGACCACCACACGCACTGAGGGAATGACTCCACTACTACCCACCGTCAAACTCCCTCCAATACAAGAAGGACAGTTCCAGGTTCCCACGATTTCTGACAAACTGGCAGGTCTGCCATCTGTCACCGTGATCGTGACTGTGGCAGGAGTTGACGTAGCAAAGCCATCATTCACCGTAAGGGTTGCCACATAACTGCCTTCCTCATTAGGCACAAAGGTGGGGGTTGTTGTTGTGGCGTTGCTCAGAGTGGCTGTGCTGCCTGATGGTTTGGTGGTCAGTGACCAGCTATAAGTCAGGGCATCTCCATCCGGATCACTGCTGGCCGAACCATTTAGGGTGACCGTATTTCCCTTCACCACGGTTTGGGCGCTACCCGCATTGGCTACAGGAGTCTGATTGGGAGGACGGTTGACTGTAATGGAAACCGTCGCGGGAGAAGAATCACTGATTTCATCATTCACCTTGAAAGCAAACGAATCGGTTCCCACATAATTAGTGGTGGGAGTGTAGGTTGCGGTCGCGCCACTGACAGTCACTATCCCGTACAGAGGTTGCGTGGTGATGTTGTAGGTGAGGCTGGTCACGCTCGTGTTGATCGCTGACAGAGTTATTGCCTTTGCCATGTTTTTCGTGGTTGTTACTGCTTGTGCGACCGCAGCAAATGCGGGTGGCGTTGAAGGGATTTCTGGAATCACCTCCATTTCAAAATCCTGGAAAACCGTGTTGTTCTGGGCATTGGTGAGCGTGAAGGTGTGTTTGTATTTGGCAAGAGTCGCAGGAGCCGTGTAAGAAAAACTGATCGTCGCAGTGGTACCCGTTAGTGTGATCTCTCCTGAGGCAGGCGTAAAGGAGCCTCCACTTGTAGCAGCCGCGATCTGATACGTCAGTTTTTCACCTGAAGTTCCTCCAATCTGGATCGCAATCGTTTCCGTTTTGGAAATTTGAACCTTGGCAGGATTGGCAATTTGAATGATTTTTGGCAAGGCCGGAGTTATTGCGTCATCCACAGGCACCAGCGTCAGAGTTACGTTGTTGTCAGATTCGACCAGGGTTTGCTGGGTGGAACCATTAAAAATTTCGACATTGCCTGCATTGGTGGCATGTCCTTCAAAGGTCAGAGCAACGCCTACCGGTAAGGAACTCAAGGTGGCGCTCCATTCTGAAGCAGTCTGGGTGAGCGCTTTGTCGGAGACCAACGCCGTGGTGCCATTTTTGACCGTCAACGTGATTTTGGAAATATCGCCTGTCACACCTTTGAATTTGGCGGTACTGACAAAACGTGCCATCGAAGCTTCTTCATCAGAAAACCCGATGCTGATCCGCGCCGAAGTGCTTTGAAATTCCTTACTTTGAGGCTGATCCTCGCTGCCTGCCTGAAAATCCCCACAAGCAACAAGGGATAAACTCAGCAACAGGCAGGTCATCAACAAAAAGAGAGTACGCATAGATTCCTTGAATGAAGGTAAATAAAAAATAGGGAAATCAAGATATTGAGGAGCGTGTCAGGTTTCGTCCTGAAAATTTTCTCGAAATTCCTGCCTATCTTTTCGATCTTGCTCCGTATAGAGTCCCAAGGAAAGAGGATGTTGTTTGTTTCTTTGAACCAGCGCAGCCCATTTAGACAAGGGTTGCAGCAAAACGGACTGAGACAACTCGGGTTGCGGTAGAACCGTTACAACCACGCGTGTTCCTTCCTGCAAGGTCACAGGTTCCAGCAGTTTCACAACCCCATTTTGTACAATAGCTTCAACACAAGTTAGCATCGCACTCCTTCAAAAGAAAAAATTTCGAGCTGTGCAGGTGGTTTGAAAATTAACCACGAAAAACACGAAAAACACGAAATAAATGATTTTTTAATAAATGAATTCCTCCGTGAAACCCTATTTTGCAGGTTTTCTTTCGTGTTTTTAGTGTTTTTCGTGGTTTAAAAAAGGTACCTGCACAGCTCGAAAAATTTCAGAGAAAGGCCTGTCCTGAATAATATCATTCGATACAATGAAAGCGGGTCTTGTTTTGCTAATTTCAGCCCCTTCTGTTGGATCAAATTTTACCCAAAAAAGTTCTCCTCGTTTCATAGCCCGTCTCCCAAGGTGGACTCCCATTCCTGAGAGAGTTCCAAATCTTCTTCACGGGTCGCCTGATACCCTTCTTTTAATTGTTCCTGTTTGTATTTTTCCATCCCTCTCTCACCGATTCAGCAATGAATGTATTTTTGACGGAATCCAGGAACTGAGCGACATCTGCCGGGAGACTGCTATTGAGTCTTACTGAATTTACGTTCATACACACCTCCTTTCTGTATCTAAGTGTGCGCAAAGATTAATACAGACTCTCTGAAATGAACAGAACTTGTTCCTGTCTTTTATGATATACTTCGTGCGGTCACAATTGACGCTTTTGAAACGCCGGTAGCGTCAGGTTACGCCCTGACGCAGAGACATCGGGACGTAACCCGATGCTACCGATTAAAGCGGTCATTTATGCCCGCGTTGAGTGTAGGTTAATCCAGATAATATCCCCTCGGTCAGGTGTGTAAGCCATTAGACAATCTCCTTCCCGACCGGGATACCCCAATCCGTTTCTCCGTGGATATTTTCCTCCGTAACCCCCGCTAAAAGCTCATCCAATGACCATTTTTTGTTGATAGGTTTAACCACTATATTCCCCTGTTCCAGGGTGATCTCCACGTTCCAGGGTGATCTCCACTTCTGATTTTTCGGAGAGATGAGTCTCCTGAACGAAGGTTCGAGGGATTCTTAAAGCCAGGGAATTCCCCCATTTTTGAATCTGAGTTCTCATAAAATGCCTTTCAAGAGAGGAGCGAAAGCTACAGAACTACAAGGGAGACCACTTCAATCTCTTTGATCTTTTGTTCAGGATTGTAGTTATAGTTAATCCTGAACCTCCCCTTGCTGTCACTATAAGAGTAAGTGGTGTCTATCAGATAGATCCCAAGGGCAGGATTTTTTTCCAATTTTCGGATCGTCTCCCTGATTGCTTCCGCTAAGGGGGGATGGGTAGAATACAACTGTAAAAGGATTTGAACGGTTTTAGGAAGCCATTTTGCCATCTTTTTGCTCTTCCAATACTTTTGCAATCAGCTGATCCACTTCTTCATCGGAGTATCGCTTCTGTCCCTTGGCTTCTTCCATGGATTGCCGCGATTCCAGAATGATCGCTGCTCTTTCAAGTTCCTGGAAGTAGCTAAAGGGAACGATCACGGACGTGTGGGTTGGATTCTTCACTGCCACCGTTTTTTGATCATTCAGAATTTTAGAAAAACTTTTCTTGGCTTCCTTAATCGTCAAAGTCAGCATAATAACGTCCTGAATATAGAGTTAAAAGAAGACTCCCTCAAAGAGTTCTGTTTTAGAATCTTGCTCAGGCTGAGTGTTTTACTCTTTCCTAGAGGCCTCAAGATAAGTAAAGACTAACCCAAACGCTTTGAAATGTACAGAGCGCCGTTGCTCTCTTTTTTGCGCCCCCGTGGGAGATGGCGTTCCCAAAACTTCAAAACCTCACTCCCACTCCACTATGGCTTTCATGGAAGCACTACATTGATTATCATTCCAGCGACCATCACTAAACATATGACCACAATCTTCATTCTGCGAATTATCAGGTTGTCCTGGAGACCAATTGGTATAGGTAGCGGTACTGCCATTGACCCATTTCCAGGAACCTTCGGTCACAAGGTCATTGTAGCCCATCCAGGGGCCGATCGTACTGGTCACATAACTCGTCGTAAGAAAGGTGTTTTCCGCACTGGTGTCAACAACTGCCAAATGTCCCCCATTCGTTTCCGCCTGGGTTTTGGCCAGATCCCAGGTCATGGCGGTTTTGGTGATTCCATAGGTATGACCGCCATAGGTCAGACAATTGTCATACAATCCGGAGGACTGGCAAGAGGCAGGCTTTTTAATGATGACTTCGCTCACAATCATGTAGGCAGGAGCATAGTTATCGCCAAATAATGCACCGAAAGTAGCACTGTTGATTCCTGCCCACTCTGTGTCGGGAATAGTACCTGATTTAGAAATAACGACGGTTCCTCCGTTTGAGTCATAGTTACCAGTGGACGTGAAAACATTATACGTCTTGTCTGAGTTGATTTTCATCCGTGTGTAGTAAAACGTATTTTCAGCAATGAGGACGTTTTCACCGTAACCGTGATGGGTTGATCCCCCCCCAAATGATCCAATACCTGTCATGGTGAAGTCATTAGCAACGTGATAGATCGCAGGATAGAAGAAAGAGTAATTCCCGCTTGCATTGGCTTTCCATTTCATAAAAACTTCAGCATTACTTAGATCATAAGCCACTTTGGGAGCAAACTGCAGACCCTGTCTGTACTCACTGCAGGATAGTTTGATACCTTCCGTTGTTTTTTCCAACGTAGAAGTAGCATTTGACCAAGTAAATTTTGTCCAAGACGCCACTTCCATCGGTACGGTGATCATTCCAGCGGTGGAACCTTGCAGATTGAGGGCCACGTTGTCAGGAAACTGACTTGCGGGAAGAGCGTAGGTCAAGGTGGTGGAGCCTCCGGTGCCATTGCCATCTGTGACTTTCAACACCAGGTTGCCGGTAGTGGATTCGGTGTAGTCATTCATTGTGGCGGGATTGGTGGTGGCATCGA
This sequence comes from Deltaproteobacteria bacterium TL4, assembly GCA_051382335.1. Lineage (GTDB taxonomy): Bacteria > SAR324 > SAR324 > SAR324 > NAC60-12 > JBBCAX01. The sequence continues at coordinate 5,491 of JBBCAX010000326.1, read as the reverse complement.
CAAAGGTTTTTCCAGCAAAAGTCCATAGGTAACGCAAGGTGCTGGCGGCACCATCATCATTCACGGTCGCGGTCCAGATAATTGTGGTTCCGGAGCGGACGACTTTCAGGGAGGTAATGACCGGATTGAACTGAACTTTGACCACACTGGTTGTCACCTGTTGGACGACTTCCATTTCAAACTCGGAGGAAACGGTGTTGCCCTGGGCATTGGTCAAGGTGAAAGTGTGTTTGTATTTGGCCAGAGTCGCAGGAGCGGTGTACGTGAGAGCAATCGTTGCGGTAGTCCCTGTCAGTGTGATGTCACCAGATGCGGGAGTGAAAGAGCCTCCATTGGTGGCAGCAGTCACCTGATACGTGAGTTTTTCACCTGCAGTTCCCCCAATCTGGACTGAAACTGTTGCTGTTTTGGAAACAATGACTTTGGCAGGATTGGCGATCTGAGTGATTTTTGGCAAGGTTGGCGCTGCCGCATCATCCACTGGAGCCAGGGTCAAAGTGACGGTGTTGTTGGTCTCGGCCAGGGTTTGCTGAGTGGAGCCATTGAAAATCTCCACATTGGTTACGTTGACGGCATGGGCTTCAAACGTCAGTGCGACTCCTATGGGCAAATTGGTCAGTGTGACATTCCAATCCGAAGCGGTCTGGGTGAGTGGTTGGTCAGTCACCACAGCGGTGGTGTCATTTTTGACAGTGATGGTGATTTTGGTCACATCCCCCACCACGCCTTTGGCTTTAGCTGTACTGAGAAAGCGTGCGGATGCTGGTTCCGTGGAGGGAAACGCCACCGTGATTATAGCAGAGGTACTTTGAGGTTCGTTCGTTTCCAGAGGCTGATCACCACAGGACAGAAGGGACACACTCAACAACAGACTGGTCATGAATAGAAAGAAATTACGTATCATAGGATGCTCCTTTAGGAACGAGATAAAATCCCCATTTGAGGGTGAATGAATTGAACTCGGATTGAGGAAATAACTAGTCGCTGTCGCCCAATCCAAGGCCTCTTCACCAACGACAGCAAAAACAGTGACGGACTGCTCAATACGGGTTTCATTGTCAATGCAAAAATATGCAAATCAGGAGACATAATACGAAAATATGCAAATCAGGGGACATAATCCTTATGTCATCATTTATCCGTTTCTTTCCGGGAACGTCCTGGTTTTTAAGTCGTAACTCCCTTCCAACGACTTACCCTGCATAATCCAAGAACGATTCATTACCGAGAGGCCTTCCGGGCTAATCGTGCCAATCAAACCTCCTGAGAATAGCATGATAAATCTAAAACGCAAAGTAGACGCAGAAGTAGTGTCTGCGGTAGAGCAGGAACTGCGTCAGCATTTCTGGCGCTCTACCGAAGAGTTACGGGAAGCCGCCAACCAGAAGTTGGGACGAAGTGATTTAACAGAGACCAATATCCGTACAGCGTTGGACCAAGTACCTTGCACGGTGATGAGGCAGGAAGTTTTGCATTCGTGGGAACAGGGGCAGTTTCATCCCAAAGAAGAGTTTTTACTTCAGGCCGCGTTCAGTGCGCTGGAAGGGGTTGAGGGAGAATCTCCCAAGCAGGTTCTCCCCTTGTTGTCTCAAACGGGCATTACAGCCTTGAACGAGGAAGTCCCCGCAAGTGAGAAAACCCAATTGGATGCGGTAAAGTTCTTGCTGACCCCCAATGAGGCGGTGGAGAGCGTTCCTCTCTTGATCCAGAAAATGGTATTTTGTCTCAATTTATATTTCTGGAATGTTCCGCTGTCTCGGATTGCCCTGTGGATGGGGTTGAGCAAAAGTACGATTTATACCTGGGTGACAGGACTCGCCTTAGCCTTAGGGCTAATGGCACTTCCAACACTATTCCCTTAAGGAAATCAAAGCCTTCCTCGAAAAATCTGAGAAAAAAAATAACTGATTTTTTGCTCTCGTTTTACAACAGGACTACTGCTTCTCAGGCAGATAGAAATAAGGTTAACCCGGCTGCAATCACTTTTATGGAAAGGGCGCCAGTTTCTTTTCCCGCAGCTTTCGCAAACTCAATCATAAAAGCGTCGAGAGCATTTTTGAAGCTGCTGGCAGTTTTGATCTTCTGTAATTCCTTGGGGAAACGTGATTGTATTTCCTTGAATTGGTTTTCAGAACAAAATCCCTCTAATATTCGTTTTAGGATTTCTTGATGAATGACCACCAGGTTTTTATTGAACGAAGAATCTGTAAATCCATTCGCTTTATCCACCCACTCTTCAAAATATTGCCGCAAAAAAGGGTCCCGTACAATGAAGGTAATTTTTTCTTTATTGCGTTCCATCGCACTTGAAGCTACGAGTTCGATGAACTTTTCTTTTGCCAGCTTTTCATCATATTGCCAGTATTTCAACTGAGCATCCTGGTACAAATTTCTTAATTTTGTTTCAGTTAATTTGAGTTCCCTGCACGCTTTAAAAATCTCTTGAGGAAACTTGTATTTCCCATCGTCAATGAGCAAACGCAGAACCAGGATGTCCACATCCCTTTTAGACAAAGCGCCTAAACCATTTTTTAAATATTCCTGTAAAAAGGTGTGCGCAAATTTTTGATTATCTTGAATTTCCATACATCCTCATTTCATTGGGTTAGCAAAGATCAACGGTTATTATAGTTTCCTATAGACGTTCCTTTCTTGTCTTCGTACACTCCAGTTCTGCCTCTGCATTTTTAAATAACCAAATCACCAAATCACCTATTGTCCGCCTCGAACACACCGAACATAGAAGCTATACGTCTTATTGTAGTAGCTGACGTAGCCGAAGTAGAAGTTCACGCTCCAAGCGAAGGACGTGTAATAGGCATACGTCGTGGACGACCAATAACTCGAGGACTGCGTGTTTGGAAACAGGGTGGTATTGATGAATGGAGCACCGTGATTATTTTCAATCAACATTTGGAGTTCCTCAATGGCAGGCAGTCTCCAATCCTGATACCCAGCCAGTCTCAAGGCCTTACAATAGTTGATGGCTTTTTCCCACGCATACTCTTTATCACCTGCTTGCTGCCACATCAAACCACGATGAGTCACCGTGCCATCGCCATTGATCTTGGAGTCTGCGGCATAAACCATCTTTTGAAACAGGCCCAACTCAAAAGTGCTGGGATTGCTGGGTTTCACCCGCCAGTCAAACTGCTGGATGTCGGTCAGGCGATATTTTTCGTCCAGGTTATATTGACCGCAGCTCAGCTCACTCCTTAAACTGTTGCCTTCAAGCCTGAAATTCAGGTCCACGATGCGGCCTTCACGATTCACGGTCATGCTCAATCCTGATGCGTTGCCGCTCACACGGGTTTTCAGGTAAACGGGATATTCATCCTGATTTACATACAGGATGAACGGTGTGGCGAAAGCGCTCTCAAATTCCAGTTCTGGACGGGTCTTGAGCTGGAGCGCGTCATAATCTTTGGCGGTCTGGTATAGCTTGGCCAGTGCCGGTTTGAAATAGTTGTTGGTGTATTCCTGGTTCATGCACTGCACCCTGCCATCGCTATCTTTGCCTCCATAATTGGGATTTTCTTTCGGCGCGCCGACAAACGGCAGGAACAAGGTCTGGCCTCTGTTTTCCTGCGGCACCTTATCCCAGACCATGATCTCTCGCAGGAAGGGCGTCATGAGCGGCATCAGGTCGTTGAGCATGATGGCTCTGATTTTCTGGATGTACATGTTCTGGATTTCCAGTTCGTTGTTAATCACTTCTTTAGTGGTCAGCAGGTCGCCGAGTTTTTTGGTGTTGAAGGCGATTTCATCGGCGATTTCGATGGTCGCAAAACTGCCTTTCTGCGTCTTGAGCAGTTGTTCCTGAAGTTTCTGCATCGATCCCATCAACTGGGCAATCACCTGTTTGTCCTTGCTTTCCTCCTGATATTTGGCCAGGGCGCGGTTGAAACTCTCCATGTCGATCTGAAACTGCACCTTGACTCTGATCAGGAACGTTGCGCCTTCCACCTCATTCTTGGTTTCCAGAATTTTGCTTTGCATTACGGCGCCGGTGATCGACGATACTTCCTTGGCGGTCAGCCGTCCGCCTGATGATTTCTGCGAAGACTCAATAAACGCACCCATGCCGTTGAGGGCTTTGTTGAGGGCTTTGTTGACGGCCACTTTCTGCGCGTCTTCTACCGTGATGCCGTTGCCGATATAGGCGATGCCTTCCTCAACCACGGTTTGTGTTTCCGCCCAGACGGAGGGGCTGAAGGCCAGCCCAATGCCGATGAGACTGCTGATGATTCTTTTCCACATAATTTCTCCTGTTGTGAAAGAAACAAGAACGCTACGCTTCAAGAAACAAGAACGCTGCGCTCCAAGATTCTTGTTTCTTGTTTCTTGCGGCGTCAGCCGCTCTTGCCTCTGGTTTTAAGGTTTTGGCGACGAAAAGATTTCGGCGGTCATTTTTATGATGACCTCATCGCCTTGAATGACTGGTTCCTGAATCTTGACGTTACGTAACTGACCGGAAACCTGGCTCTCAATGGTTTTATTCCCAGCCCGTCCATTGATCACCTGATTCACCGCACTCAGGCTCACGCCGGTTTTGGCCGCAAAATCCTCCATTGCCATCAACCGCGCAGCATCAACTGCACGACGCTTGAGTTCCACCGCGGGAGGACAGGGTTTTTCTTCAGGGAAACACTGGTAACTGATGCTGGCGTGACCTTCCCCCTGAATCGTGTCTCCACTCGTCACCGGTTCCAGCAGGTCTGGCGGAATATCGGATTCAGCGATGCGCACGGTTTTGCCTTCCAGCACCTTGCCGGAACCGATATCAACTGCCTGCGCCATTACGGAATACGCATTGCCCCATTTCTGGAAGGTACCCGTGATCAGCACCTGCGCCTGACTCAGACCAGAAAGGAAATTCGCCTGCTCCGTCTTGCTCAGACGCTCTTCGGAGGCCACCAGCGCCGCACCTTTGTTTTTCAGAGCAATGGCGAGTTGTTCGGCAATCGCGTCACTGAGTTTCAAACGAGTGCCATCTGACTTGCTCTGGATCAGACCGACGGTCACGCTGGATTTACCCAGTTTAGGCTGGAACGCTTCCGCAAGCTGATCCATCGCTGTGAAGAAATCCACCGGTGCCTAGGCAAAGACAGAGGTTGAGAGCAATATAAAGAGAGAAAGCTGAGAAAGAAAAATCAGGAATGGCTTAATTGAATGGTGAATGGTGAATGGTGAATGGTGAATGGTGAATGGTGAATGGTGAATGGTGAATGGTGAATAACTCCCAATTCGTAATTCGTAATTATCATCGTTTCTCCTGAGCGAGATGAAGTATTTTGACATTTCCAACGAGGGGAGAAGGCAATCCGACGTTGGAATTGAGGTCAACTTATAGTGTTCAATAGCTCTATCAGTTTTTAGAAGCGTTAATAAAAAGTTTGAACAAGAGTACACCAAAGAGTAAAAAGTTTTTTACAACAAAAACTAAACTCTCAATTAGGTGTACTCTATGGAATTATTAGAACGAAGTTTA
>JBBCAX010000325.1:0-17139 GCA_051382335.1 Deltaproteobacteria bacterium TL4 | reverse complement strand
TGATTGCATGGTTCATTCGGGTGAGAGGGTTAACATGATTTTTGAAAAATTGTTAATACACTACTCCTGATTGAGTTGCAATTTCTACTAATTTTTAGACAGGGTGGCCGAACTTACGACCAAGCCCGCAATAAATTCAAGCCATGAACCACAAGCGCATATCCCCTCAAGGACCTGGAGCCTTCAGCATAAAACCATTGAACTGCTTTTTGAAAGGGCCTCTTGGATCGTTCCTGCATATCGAGCTTCATCAAAGTTAAAGGCTGGGACGACTTATTCATTTTTCTCAAAAATGTAGAAGGTATTCTTTGCCTGAATATCAAGAGGATAATGATGCGGTATTTCTTCTTTTAACTTTAAGCCAAAACCCGCTTCCTGAAGCTTTTCCTCAAAAAACGCATCCTCTGAAAAATTAGTAAGATGATCAAATTGTGGTAAATTAGTCGCTGTTGTCAGAATCAGTTGTCCCTTATTTTTGAGGGACTGGCAGAAGGCCTTCAGAAGTTCAAAGGGGTTTTCCAAATGCTCTAAAAGTTCGATGGCGATAACGGTATTGTAGTGTTCCCCAGTGAAGACGTATTCTTTTTCGTAAAAGGAAACCTCCTCTAACTTCGTTTTGGGAAAGTCATCTATTCTCAAATCATAGGCATCCAGACGTTCATATTTATTCTGAAGCAAACTGATTTCCATTCCAGAACCAACACCCACCACTAAAGTGTTTCCCAACGGTTCTGAGATCGTGCTCAGTCTTTTCATGATTGTAAATCGATGCTTCGTTAACAAAACCGACAGCATTAGCGAGAGATCATATTCCTTTCTTGAAATTTTAAATTGCTTTGCTGTGCCAAGGGCACAAGGATATTGTTGTTCTTCCTCAAATTCGATTAAGTCCTTCAGATAACGTTCGACAAAGCGGTTTTGAACATCGATGACTTGCTTCAAGGTGAAATGATGAAAATTGGAATACTCATGGAGATAGTGATCCACTCGCTGGAGTAATGCCTTGTCTGTCTCATCCAGAACGTTTAACAATTCCTCATATTGATGACTCAACCGTTTGTCCTGTTTAATTATCTCAGATATCACAAGTACTCCTTGAAATTATTAAATTTTATGTATCCTCTCTATATTTCCTGGTAGTAGCAAGGGCGTCTCGCCCTTGCTGGAGAGCTGGACGCTCTCCCTACCATTTGGGACGAAAATTTTTGGAAGTTTACCAGTAAATTTGAAGAGGATACAATTTTATTTCTGAAATTACTTTTAGTCAGGCTTCATGATTCTTGAGCACCCCAACCAATCGTATGATGCTGCTTTTGTCATACATTCAACCTAAATTAGTGAGTTAACGAACACTCTTTCAAGCGAAGACTTGGCCTGGTACACGCTATTTGTTGTTTGACTATTTCGTCTTCCCATGTCAGGTGATGAATTCTTCTCGTAAACTAGTCATCGAACTGTATTTTTGATTTTGAGCTGGTGTTCGAGCAAAGTTTCATCAAACAGCATAAAAAATAAGGAGCGTGGATCTATGAAAACAAAAATTACCGAAATGTTGGGAATTCAACATCCGATTATTCAGGGCGGTATGCATTATGTGGGATTTGCTGAGTTAGCGGCAGCGGTTTCTAATGCGGGAGGATTAGGCATCATTACAGGGTTAACACAGAAGACGCCGCAAGACCTTGCTAAAGAAATTGCCCGTTGTCATGAGATGACCAAGAAGCCGTTTGGAGTCAATCTGACGTTTCTGCCAACAGTCAGTTCCCCAGATTATCCTGGTTATATCGATGCCATCATTGAGGGAGGCATCACCATTGTCGAAACCGCGGGTCGTAATCCCCAGGAATACATGCCCAAGTTGAAGCAGGCCGGGATAAAAGTGATCCACAAATGTACCTCAGTGCGACATGCGCTTAAAGCTGAAAAAATTGGCTGTGACGCGGTTTCCGTCGATGGCTTTGAATGTGGTGGCCATCCTGGTGAAGACGATATTCCTAACATGATTCTGCTGCCACGGGCGGCTGAAGAACTAAAGATTCCGTTTGTCGCGTCAGGAGGCATGGCTGATGCGCGTAGCCTGGTCGCCGCCCTCGCCTTGGGTGCGGAGGGGATTAATATGGGGACTCGCTTTATCGCCACAAAGGAGGCCCCTGTTCATGAAAATGTAAAGAAAGCAATTGTCGCGGCTTCGGAACTAGATACTCGTTTGATCATGCGCCCTCTTCATAATACGGAGCGTGTTCTAAACAATTCTGCGGTTGAACGTCTGCTTAAAAAAGAAGCGGAGTTAGGGAAGGATCTTACGTTTGGTGATATCATCGCAGAAGTGGCGGGGATCTATCCCAAAATCATGAAAACTGGCGATATGGACGCTGGAGCGTGGTCCTGTGGAATGGTTGCCGGTCTGATTCATGACATCCCGACCTGTGAGGAACTGATCAGCAGAATCATGTCGGAAGCCGAGACGTTGATCCGGGGACGTCTTGCCAAAATGTTATAAGCCTGCCGTCGGATAAGCGCCCTGGTGTTATATGATTTTCTTCTTTCGAAAATAAAACATCATCGAAATGACGATCAACAAGATGAACATCAGCACAATAGGGTAGCCCCAGTGAGCTTGAAGTTCGGGGATGTGGGTAAAATTCATACCATAAATGCTGGTAATTAAGGTGGGAGGCATAAACACGGTAGAAATGATGGTCAATACTTTCATGACCCGATTCATGCGGTGACTGACTGCGGAATGAAACGCGTTCCGAACAGAAGATAGCATTTCTTGCAACTGGATTACCGTATCCACCGCTTGAGCCAGGTCGTGATAAACATCCCTGAAGTAGATCAGGTTTTCCTGCTGAATGACGTCATGCTGTCCTTTCTGAAGATTCCTGGCCACTTCTCGCATCGGTAACAGGGACACACTGATTGAAGTGGTTTCCCGCTTGAGACGATAGACCGTTTCCAGTCGTTCACTGGTAGGGTTCTTCAAAACGTCGGACTCCAGATTTTCAATGAGCTGTTCCATCTGATTCAGAACTTCATAGTAGTGATCCACAATGGTGTCCAACATCGCATGAAATAAATAATCATCGCCCATGGTCCGAAGTTTACTTTTTTCACGGTGCAGATTTTCAATAACGGGTTGAAAAATGGGAGAGGTTCCTTCTTGTAGCGAAAGAATAAAGCCCGGTCCCCAAACAACACTAAGCTGTTCTTTGATGAGTTCCATCTTATTTTCATCGAAAGAAATATGTTTCAAAATAATCAACATATTCTCGCCAAAAATTTCAATCCGGGGACGTCCTCGAACATTGAGAATCTCTTCAGACATCAGGGGATGCACTTCAAACAAGGCCCCCATTTGAGCCAAAATCTCGACATCATGGGCTCCCTGAACATGGAGCCATGAAACCGCCGCTTCCTCCTTGAAGGAAAATCCCATTTCTTTGAGAGCCTTTTCTTCAAAGAAAGTATTGCTATAGCTGATCCAACTGATTTGAGGGTTGGGTGATTGAGACATTGTTTCTAAAACCATTTTTTCTTTTTAAATATGAGAATCATTCCCAACGTGATCGATAACATCACTCCAATCACAAAAGCATAACCCCACTTCCATTGGAGTTCGGGCATATAGGTAAAATTCATGCCATACATACTGGAAATAAAGGTTAAGGGAATAAAAATAGTCGACATGACGGTCAAGATTTTCATCACCTGGTTCATTTGATGATCCGTGCTGGAAATGTAGGTATCGACCATGTCGCTCAACATCTCACGAAACGTGGCGAACATATCCATGGCTTGGGAAACGTGTTCGTAAGCATCTCTTAAATAAATTAAAGTTGCCTCTTCAATCAAATAAGTGTTCCCCTTTTGCAAAGTTCTTAAAACTTCCTTGGAAGGCAACATGATACTGCGTAGTGAAATAATTTCCCGCTTCAAAATATGAATTTCTTCCAACGTTTCCCGTGTCGGATTAGAAAGCAGGGTTCCTTCAATGTCATGAATCTTATGATGAATTTTTTCCAATACCAAAAAATAATTATCAATGAGGGTATCCAAAAGCGTATAGAGTAAATAGTCAGGACCCGATTTACGATACCGACTGTTCTCTTGAGGAATTCGAGCGCGAATTGATTTGAAAACAGTGTCTTCCTGTTCCTGAAAAGACAAGAGAAAATCCGCCCCTATCACAAAGCTGATTTGGCGTGTAAAAATATCGTCATTCTCTTCGTCATATTGAATTTCTTTCAGAACAATAAAAATGGAAGTCCCAAAATCCTCCGCTTTAGGACGTTGATCGGGAGTGATCAGATCCTCGATGAGCAAGGAATGAATTCCAAATAACTGCCCCAACTGTCTAATATAGTCCGCTTTATGGATCCCGTTAACATGAATCCAGGTCACTGAATGTTCATCTCCTTTCACAGGAATGGGGATGTACCAGAGATGGACCTGCGGAAATTCAGCTTCATTGATTTTACGTTCCTGAAAGAAATCACTGCTGTTATAACCTACCACCTGCATGCTGATTTCGGCTACTTTTTCTGAAGTTCGGATTTCCGTAGCGGCTTCTTCCGTACTTCTCTCTCCGTTGGATGCTTGCATTTCCACTGTCTCCTATTTTGACATGAGTAAATTAACACGTTATCAACACGGCGCTTTCTGTTTTAACTGGGGCTTACTTTTCAACAGTAGCAATTATTTGAAGACATCTCAACCGAAAACGCCGGACTCTCTCTGGTTTAGGAATCGCACAAAAATAAGGGGTATCAAACCATAGTATCGCAAATTAGTGATTTACCTCTACCGAGAAAATCAAAAATTTCTATAGTTCTAAGTTATTGAACAGTAATTAACTCGGGTGATGCTCACGTTAGGCCCGTGGCTCAGCCTCAGAACAACGTTAGCTTTTAGGTTTTATGGGAAAAGCCTCAGAAAAAACCATTGAAGATCAGCGACTTTTGAGACCTAACACCTAATAACTAAACGCTAATACCTATTTCGCGACAGCGACTAGTTACGAGTCATCACTAAGGTAAGTTTTTGCTAGGTTTTGAAAAGAAATAGCCTTGGGAATAGTGAATGCCTATTTTTTCAACGATGTTTTGAATTTCTTCATTTTCGACAAACTCTGCCACGACCTCCGCCCCCATACGGGTTGCGAGGTCAAAAACATTTTCAACAATGATACGGCTATTTTTGCTGGTAGGAAGGTTTTTAATGAATTTTGCGTCTATTTTGATGTAATCCGGTTCAAAGTTAAGCAACCGCCCAATATTCGATTGTTCTGCGCCAAAATCATCAATGGCAATTTTACATCCAATTTTTTTTAATTCCTTGAGTGTCAAGGTAACCGAGTCACTCCCAACCGTGCTCACCCCTTCCAAGATTTCAAAAGTCAGACGATTGGGAAGAATTTTATGTCCCTTAAGATGGTACAGAATAAATTCAACCAAGCCTTCATCAACAAGGTCACCTTCTGTAAGATTGATCGAAAACTCATAGGGTTTGGGAGCCATATCATCAAAACTTTTCATGATCATCAGTTTGGTAGCCCGTGTCATCTCCCCTGAACTTTCCAGGGCTTTTAAGAAAAAAAAGGGAGAGATCTCCCTGCCAGGCGACTGAATTCGCATTAAGGATTCATATTTCTGGATTTTGCCATAATAAGGGCTCTCAGGACGATTGTCCCGGATTCCTTGATAGACAGGAAAAAACATATTATTTTCAAAGGCTTCTTGCACGGTATTGAATTGTTTTATATTTTCTAAATACTGTGCTTGGGTATTGAGCTCTTCATTAAAAAGAACGGTTCGGCCAACTCGTTTTGACTCTCCCAACGCCAGATGCGCATTTTTAAAAAGATCCCCTGATTCTTGATGGCTGGCGATACCGATGGATAAATGAATTACTATTCTTGAGCCTTCAAAGGAAATTCTTGCAGCATTGATATGATCCCTGATTTGCTCACTGAGCGTCCAGGCCTCTCTTTTATTACCTTGAAGCAAAATACCGAATTCCGAACCGAAAAAACGATAGACTTCCCCATGTTGAGGCATTAACTCACTAATCACCTTAATGACTTGAATCAGCACCGCATTTCCCGCCTCAAAACCCAAGCCATCATTCACTTCATTAAACTTGTTGATTTTCAAGTAAATCAAAGTCCGGTTTTTTTCTGTTTCCACATCTTGATAAAATTTGTTCTGTCCCCAGCAGCCGGTCAGGGGGTCCCGGTGGAGACCAAAATTTTCTTTCTCCAAGGTTCCGGCAATGTGTGTCGTCATTTTAAGCTTATCCGTCATGACGATAGCAAGTAAGCGATAAAAAATACCACTCAGTTTTTCAAAATCTCTGAACGAGGCCTGATGGTTATCCCGCCTTCCCACGACAAGAAGTAATAAATCGTCTTCCGCGATCACATTTGCGGAGCAATGAGCTCCTGTAATCGCACTCATTTCCCCGATAATATCGCCCTTTCGTTTTAGGGTGTAAATATATTCGCCTTCACTTTCAATTCGGACCTTCCCCTTGACTAAAAAAAACAACAACTCATTTTTTTCCCCTTCGGTCAATACAAAAGCACCATCAGAAAAGTGTTCAAATCTTGAAATCTGACAAAGTTTGGACAAACTGTCTTCATCCAAATGACGCCATAAGCGAGTTTGTCTAAAAAAGCCTTCAATCTCATGGTGGGAATCCGCTTGTGCCCTATGAGACGCAATTTGTGTGACGTTAGCTGGTGACGACATACTTTTAGCCCTGTTGATGATTCATAATGAAGAGATAGTAATGCTTAACATATTTTTTTTACATGTAGCAATGAGAAACTTGAGTTATCTGCCAATTTCGATGCCGCCCGCATGAATCCTCCAAATGTCAACGCATCAACAACAGCGCTTTCTTTAAAGTCTGAAAAAAAACATTTTTCATAAAAATTTTATAAAAATGAATTGAATTCAACCTGCCAAATGTTTATAATAAAACAAAACTCTCTTTTATGCGCGGCAGGTGGCTGTGTTGAAAAGGAGAGGGCATTGATCCGCTGAGAGAGACCAGTTAATCGATGATGATTTTGGTGCAGTGTTGCATACAAAGGTGGGAGTGTAATAATAAAGAAGTAGTTGGTATTTAAGTATGAGTCTATACGAAATCCTTTACTACGGAATCATTTAATGGCTGGAGAACCCTTCTATTGTGTACGCATTGTGAAGTGGGGATAGTTTTTTTGGTGGGTTGAAATATTACATTAACAATATCAATTGGAGTTCATAATGCAGCAAGGTAAAGTCAAATGGTTCAGTACACAAAAAGGTTATGGTTTTATTCAGCAAGAAAATGGGCAGGACTTGTTCGTTCATCACTCAGAAATCAAAGGGAAACACTTGGAAGAAGGCAACAATGTTCACTTTGAAATAGGACAAGGTCGCAAAGGCCCCTGTGCGGTCAATGTTCAGTTGGCGTAATTTGTCTCCGTAAATCGTGCTTGTGTTTGGACCCTTTCAATTCGTTCATGAGCACGAACACGGAAGCCATGAATTAACACAGGAACCATTTAAGAATGCTAATTGCCCCTTTTCATTATCCCACCCTACGTCTTTCACCTTAACTGAGTAACTGGTTGCGCCTTAGGCGAGTCGTCCTCAAATACAAAGTTGAGGATACCAGTCTGCTTCACGAATATGATTGCACTTCACAATGACGGTCTCTCCGGTGTAAGTGTGAAACCCGACCTTTCGTCCCCGATTTCCGCCGACTTCCATGCTAACGACGGGAATGTCTTGTGTTTCCAGCAACTCAAATCCGATTTTGACATTATTTTCGTGTAGATTTTCATGATAGGCCTGATGATTTGGGTTTGACGCGCCTCCAAAAATCTGTGCCTCCAAATCTTTTTTTTGAGAGCCTGAGTCCAAAAACATTTTTACCAGGGAAACAATCGCTGGAGCCGCATAAATCGCTGTTGAGGGTTTTCCACGCTCACGATAAGGCTGGGAGTAATGAGTCATCCCACCTTTTTTTAATCTCCGATCAAAAAGAGTCACCGCCACATCAGCCCCTAGAATGGTCCACAACTGCACCGGCTGAGAAGGGAGAAAACTATATCCGGGATAAATGAAAGGGATGTTGGGAGATCTTCTGAGAATCATATACACCTTAAGATGAATGGAAGCCTATTGCTTTACACAACGGTTCCCAGCAAAAAACATACCTAAGGCACAGAAAAAAAAGGACCTCGCAAAGTTAGGGGAAAGGTTAGCGGTTTTGCTGTCAAAGAGGACGCAACATGCCAAAGTCCGAGTTCCCACGCAAAGCATGGGAACGATTCAGACTCCATCGGAAAATTTCTATGCTCCTTTAAAAACGGCCAAACTCGTTATCATCCAGGGAAATGATTTGATGAGGTTCTACCTTTTGACCCCGTGGCGGTGTCTCACGAACTTGAGGCGCGGCGTAAGCTTGGGGCATGTTCAGGCCTGGCAGTTGACCGGCTTGACTGGCCAGATAGCTTTGAACCGCTTGTAACAATTCGGGGGTCAATCCCTGAGGTAAGGCAGGAGCTTCCCGTCTGATTTTAAAAGCAGAAAGCATTTGCTTTAGATGAGTGGATTGAGAACTCAGTTGTTCCGCAGAGGCCGCCGTTTCCTCAGAGGTTGAGGTATTGGCCTGTGTCACTTGCTCAATTTGTCTCAGTCCCTGATTGATCTGCCCAATGCCCTCAGCCTGCTCCCGACTCGCCGCGGCGATTTCTCCAACCAAATCGGTTACTTTTCCCACACCACTCACAATTTCTGTGAGTGCCTGCCCTGTTTTATTGGCAATGTCGATGCCTTGTTGTACCCGTTTGGTGGAGTCTTCAATCATATCTGTCGTTTCCTTTGCCGCTTTTGCGCTTCTGCCTGCAAGGTTACGGACTTCATTGGCCACCACGGCAAAGCCTTTTCCATGGACTCCCGCTCTTGCTGCTTCAACGGCGGCGTTAAGAGCCAGGAGATTGGTTTGAAAAGCGATTTCGTCGATGACTTTGATGATCTTGGAAATATTTTGACTCGATTCGTCAATTTCCGACATCGCCGTAATCATGCCCTTCATTTGTGCGTCACCCGCATTGGCGCTTTCACGGGCTGAGGTTGCCAGGATATTGGCCTGATTCGCATTTTCCGCGTTGGTTTCTGTTTGAGCGGCAACCTGAGTCATTGATGCCGTGATTTCCTCCAAGGCACTCGCTTGAGACGAAGCGCCCTGCGCCAAATTTTGGCTGGCGGAGGCAATTTGGGAACTGCCTGATTCAATTTCTTCGGAGGCTTGCAGGACTTGCCCCAGCAGTTTGTTGAGGTTCGTCACAATCAACTGCATGGATTTACCCATGTTATCAACCTCTGACTTGGGGATTACCTGCACGGTCAAATCGCCTTCGGCAATTTTCACAGCGGTATTCGATAACTCTCCTAAAGATTGCAGCGTGTTATTTAACGCATTTTTCAGGAGGGCATGATCGCCCTGGTAATCGCCTGTCACAAAGGCGTTCAAATCGCCTGTTGCGATTTTAGCTAATTTAGTTTGGATCTCGTCTATGGGTTCCACAACGGCTTCAATGATCTTGTTGATATTCTGAATCATAGGGCGATAGACTTCGGGAACTTTTTCCAACTCGCCACGTGCGGACAAGTGACCTGTTTGGATTTGATGATAGAGACGATCGACTTCTTTGCTATAAATGACCCGGTCATTATAATCGGTCCATTCCACAGCATTGCCTATGCAATTTCCTTTGGCATCTTTCACCGCTGAAGCATGGAGACCAAACTCTAAACCTGCCAGAGTCAGCTTGGACTGAATCGGAAGTCTGCTGACATCACCCAGTATTTTACGTTGATGACCGGGATTGGCGTGAAAATCGTCAATGCATCTGCCAAGGAGGTGATCCGCATCAAAATTAGGAAAAGCCTCTCGAATTTTGCTTTGGTATTTCCTGAACATTGAAATCACCGCAGGATTGGCGTAGGTGATTTTCAGATCGGTGTCACAAACCATAAAGTTGGTTCGAGCTTCTTCAATCATCCCTGATAACCGGGCGACATCGGCTTCTTTAGCCCGGAGCTCAGTCACATTGCTCCACTCTACCGTATTGCCAATGTATTCATTGCGGGCATCCCTCATCGCTGTCACATTGAGCTGAAAGGTTAAGTTTCCGATCCTGACGTCTGTCTTGTAAGGAAGCTGAGCGGGATTGGTCAGGATAGTCCTTTGATGCTGCGGATTCTTATGGAAAAGATCAATATTGGATCCTACAAATTTTTCTAAGGTGAAGCCAGGAAACGCCTTTTGGAATTCGTGAATATTCTCCGCAAGCATTTTCATGGTGGCAGGATTCGCGTAAGTAACCATGAGATTTCGGTCACAGGTCATCATGGCTCCTGACGAACCTTCGATGGAAGACAGCAAGCGGGCTGCCGCATGGTCACTGGCTATTTTCGCTGTGAGGTTGTCCCACTCGGTGACATACCCTAACTTGGTTCCCGCCGCGTCAAAAATAGGTCTTGCGTTCAGAGAGAACGTAAGCTTCCCCGGTTTGATGATCACAAGATGGTTTTCGCCTTTTCTCAATCTGCGAAGAACCCGCCGGACCGTGTCAGGATCTTTGTGAAAACGGTGAATACTGCCTCCTATGATCTTATTCGCTCTAAAACCACGGGGCAGGGAGGCATTTAACTCGCTTTCCAATTCTGCAAGGATTTGCAGGGATCGTGGGTTGGCATAAATTATTTTTTCCTCAAGATCCGCAATGATGATATTGGTTTTTGATGTTTCCAAAACCGCGTATAAGAATTCGGCATTCTGTAAAATGGAGGGTTTTTCGTTCTCGGTAGACATGGTTGCTCCTCTTGAAAGTTAGGGGGTCTTGATTTAGTTCTCACTCGCTCTGGTGTAAGTAAACTGTCTTTTATTCTGCTTCCTTAATAAAAATAATTTTATTCACATCCAGCAAGATAACGACTTTGTGCTCTAGTTTGCCTAAGCCTTTTATATAGCGCCGAGCATCACCTTGTTCCGTTGACGAAGAGGGCAGAGACTGAATGCGGGACTCCGGAATATTGGTGACCTCCTCCATATAATCCACACACAAACCTGTTTCCAAATCCTCAATGCTCAACACAATGATACAGGTTCTTTCGGTATACTCCCTGTAGGGCATATTGAAACGCTTTCTAACGTCCATGACCGGAATAACCTTCCCTCTCAAGTTAATGACACCCATGACATATTCAGGGACATCAGGAACTTCTGTAACGGGCTGCATGCGAATGATTTCAATGATGTGTCTGATTTCTAATCCATAACTCTGTTTGTCCAAACAGAAAGTAAGGTACATTCCCGTGAGTGTATCCTCTTCCATGTCAGAAATCCCACTTTGGGTTGCTTGCTCCATATTATGACCCCAACGATGATAAACTGATGTGTTCCTGTGTTTCCGTATCCTGGTAGTGATGCATTTCTAAAAAAATTAGTCTGTCTTTAGCATTTCAAAGGACAGCGTGCAAGTAGAATAAGAAAAGAAGGACGCCATCGGCTTCAATATTGTTTTCTCTTGCTGCTTTCTTACACAATCCATTATATACAGAGGGAGCCCTTCAGTCAGTTCCACAAATTCATTTTTTTGGTATTACATGAGCAATCTATCCTTGAACGACAATTTCATGCCAAAGTCCTTGAGCCTTTCCGTTCAAGAATTCGAGTTGATGCGTACCCTGATTTATAACCGTGCGGGAATCAGCCTTCCTGATCAAAAACGGGAACTCCTCCAATCACGACTCAATAAGTTATTACGTGGACGTCCCTTTGATTCCTTCAAGGCCTACTATGATTACTTAATCCAGGATCGATCGGGTAAAGAAATCATCAAGCTTGTGGATGCGGTTTCCACCAACCATACCTATTTTTTCAGAGAGAATGAACACTTCGAATTTTTGCGTTCCAGCGTTCTGCCTGAAATTATCGGAAAATTAAAAGAAAAAAGGGAATGGGATTTTCGACTTTGGTGCGCTGCCGCTTCCTCAGGAGAAGAACCCTATGGACTGCTCATCACCCTAATGGAATATTTAGGCGCCGATTATCCAAGATGGAAAGCGGGATTACTGGCAACAGATATCGCGGCTTCTGTTCTGGAAAAGGCAAAACAGGGGCTTTATCAGGAAACACAATTGGACAAGGTCGCCCCTGCGTTAAAAATGAAGTATTTTAGTAAAAAATCAGAAAATTTATGGGAAGTGCAGTCGGCATATCGGGCAGAAATCACCTTTAGACGGTTTAATTTGATGAATGTCAACTTTCCCTTCCAAAAGAAGTTTCATGTGATTTTTTGTCGGAATGTGATGATCTATTTTGATCAGCCAACCATCGAAAAATTAGTAAACCGTTTGTATGAGTGTACCGTTCCCGGAGGCTATTTGTTTGTGGGACATTCGGAATCCTTAAGCCGGATTAACAATCCTTATGAACGCTATGTCCAACCCGCGGTTTATCAGAAAATTTAATACTGAACGTTGGGCTATCCGCCCATCTCAACACGTTTTGAGCTTAGATCGGGGGCCTGTTTTTTTATTGTAAAAAGGACATGAATATGAACTTTAGAAATCGAACAAAAACGCTCAAACACCATTCCGTATTGATTGACCTGCTGTTGATCTTTATGGTATTTGCCATTTTCGGCATGATGTTCCTGGATGTTCACGAAATTCATTTTCCTGTCATCCAAAATTATTTCATCACTTGGATTGCAATCGTTTGTCTCATCTATGGGCTGAGAGGTCTGTGGAGCAAACGCTATTTTTATGCGCCTTTAACAACCTTCTTAAAGACCATCGAAAAAGACCCGATGTCTGAAGTTTCCTTGTCCTCCCCTTATCAAGAATGGAATAAATTAGAAGAAATCTACAATAACTCCATCAAACAATTAAAGCATTTTACAAAAATGAATGAAGAGTTGAATGCTTATCTTCAGGAAATAATGGATACCAGTCCTGACGCAATTTTTATTCATAACCTGGATGGCGATATTGTTGACGCGAATAAGACCAGTCTCCGAAAATTTGGCTATTCCAAGGAAGAACTCTTATCACTGCATATGGGAAAATTGACGGATGCCCCTAACGCAAGGGAGAAAGTACAGCAAAAAATTAGCTTGGCCTCTCAGGGAGAGCTCTGTGAATTTGAGTGGACCGCTTTGAAAAAAAATGGAGAAACTTTTCCTGTAGTTACCCGCCTTCGTACCATGCAGCTTGAAGCACAATCTTTTCTCCTTGCGATGGTAACAGATGTTACCGCACGGAAACACGCGGAAGAAGAGTTAAAAAAAACATTAGCCTTTACGGATACAATCATACGTGAATTGAGCGTTGGAATAACCATCCATGATAAACAGGGGCAATGCATTTTGGCAAATGAGACGGCGGCAAATCAAATCGGTATCACCAAAGAACAAGTGCTCCAGCGAAATTTCTATCATGTGAATGCTTGGAAAAAGTATGGTTTTTTGGAGAAAGCGGAACAGGCAATTACAGAAAACAAACCTCAACTTCTTGTGGCAAAAGTGAAAACTACTTCTGAGAAAATAGTTTTTTTTAATTGTGATTTTATCCCCTTTTCCGTAAGCGGTCAGAACTATTTAATGCTGATCACCTCAGATATTACGGAAAATAAAAAAGTCGAAGAGGAACTGAGAAAACATCGTGACAGTCTGGAAGAATTGGTTCTTGAACGAACTCAACGCTTGGAAAAACAAAGGGAAGAGTTGTTTAAAGCCAAAGAAGCGGCTGAATCGGCTAATCGCGCCAAAAGTTTCTTTTTAGCGAATATGAGCCATGAAATTCGAACGCCGATGAATGCTATTCTGGGGTTTTCAGAAATCCTGGAAAAACGTGTCACCGACGAACAGCAAAAAGAGTATCTCCAAGCCATTCGTGCCAGCGGTAAATCGCTCTTGACCTTGATCAACGATATTCTGGATCTTTCCAAAGTGGAGACCGGTAAGTTGGAGTTAAAATATTTAGCCGTCGACCCCCATGCTATTTTTCTGGAAATGAAGCAAATATTCTCGCATAAAATCCATGAGAAAGGTCTGGATTTTCAAATTGTAATCAGTCCCAGTGTTCCTCAATCCCTGTTTCTTGATGAAATCCGTCTGCGTCAGGTTTTGCTGAACCTGATCGGAAATGCCGTCAAATTTACCGAGAAGGGTTCCATCAAACTGTCCGTTCATGCTCACTATACTCGAGAAAATCGCCGCAAACTCAACCTGATATTTTCCGTTGAAGATACAGGTATTGGGATTCCGGAAGATCAACTTGAGATCATCTTTGACTCCTTTCAACAAGCCAAAGATCAAGATCATGCGCAGTTTGGCGGCACAGGTTTAGGCTTGGCCATCACCAAACGGTTAGTGGAAATGATGCATGGTCACATCTTTGCGACTTCAGAATTGGGCGTGACCACCAGTTTCAATGTTATTTTGGAAGAGGTTGAGGTGGCTTCCGCGATTGCCGACGAAGAACCTCAGAGACAGGAGCGTGATAGGGACCGGATACAACTTGATGAGGCAAAAGAACTGATTCAATCACTGGAACCTGAAATCCGAAAAAAGCTGCCAGAATTAATTTCCCTGTTAGACTTGGAAACATGCCAATGGGAAGCTCTTGGGGAGGCTTTAAAAATCAGGGATGTTCAAAAATTCGCCACCCGTATTCAGGACTTGGGGGTGACGTACCATTACCCACCGTTAACAAAATGGGGCGAAACACTGCATGCGCAAGCGTGTAAGTTTGATATTGAAAATTTACCAAGAACCTTGAATTACTTTCCCCAATTCATCACGACCCTCCGGTCCCTTATCAATTAGTTGCTGTGGCCACAGTCCTCATTTCGCCAAAAAGCCGTAAGCTTTGAAATCCGGCTTTGTAATAGTCAAATGTAATAGTCAAATACAAAGAAAGGCTTTCGCCTTTCTGGCAAAAGCAAACTTTTGTACTCCGAGGTACATTCCATACGGAACTAAGCGCCATTCATTTCATTCAGGGTGGGGGGTCAGGTTCCTTTGGGGGCATCCTCGGTTTCAGCCTTTTTGCGACGTTCCGCGTCTTTTTTATACTGTTCCATCCGCTGCTGATAGTCGATCATGTTGTTGTAGCGTTTTGTTAAGTCTCCAATCATACTGGTTTGCCTGGTTTTTTTGAAGAGGTTCACCAGTTTCAACATAATCTCTTTGTCAGGTTTGAGTCTTAAGGCGGATTCAAAAGCGGTGATGGCTTTGTAGTTATCTTTTTTTGCCTCCAGTAATTCGCCTTCCTGACATTTTTCCAGATACTCTTTTTCCAACTCTTTCTGTTTCTTTTCCTCTGCCAGAGCCTGCATTTCCTCTTTTAACTCTTCAACTTTTTTCTTGTCTCCACTTTTGAGATAAAGATCCACTAATTGCTCCAAGACTTCATTAGACCGTTCGATTTTTAAACTACGCTCAAGAAATTCAATGGCTTTGCTATACTTTCGATCCACTTTCATATATTTTGCCTGGGTCAAACACTGTTTGTGGATTTCTGCCAAGGTTTCTTTGGCCTTGGTATTCTCAGGTTCCAACTCTTGAATCCGGCGTAAGGTTGCAAGGGCTTCATCAAAATTTTCCAAGTGAAGCTGACTTTGCACAATCCGGTCAAGGAGTCCAAGACTTTCCTGCTCGATTCGAAATACCTCGTAAATGGGAAGCGCTTTTTTATAGTTTTCTTCAATAAAAAATTTTTCCCCTAAATTGCGAAGAGTCGCCATGTCGTAATATCCTTGAGAACGGTCGAGTAGTTGTTTTGCCAGTAAAAAATACTTTCGAGACAAAATGGGGTTCTTTGCCATTTGATAGAGGATGCCAAGATTCACGCAGACATAGCGATTATAAGGATTATTACTTAAGAGGCTTTTTAGTTCATTGATAGCCGTCTTTACTTCTTTCGGAGATACCTTGGACAGGATGAACAGCATTTTGAGCAGCTCATTTTGAGTGTTTGAAGTCAGCAGGCTTGAAAAGATTTTTTGTGAGATATGCGAGGCTTTGTTTTTTAGACAATAGACCCCTAATGCCACTAATAGCTGTTCGCCTCGGGGTGTATGTAGGCCGACTTTGTTTCGAATATATGGGTAAATGTGCTGGGGATTGATAACCGCTTCTTCCTGGTCTTCCTTTTTCCCTTTTTTCGCGTCGGCTGTTGGTTTTTCTGGCTCAGGCTCTTCCTGTTTTTTCTGCGTTAACTCTTCTTGAATATCTTTCTCAATTTCAAGCAGTTCGTTTTCTCCGGCTTCATTGTCAGGAAGCACGAAAAACCTCATGCCCTCAAACTCTGAAATAGCCCGGACCACGTCATTATCGTACAGGTCCACATGTGCCAAGGTCGCGGCCAAGTTATAAGAAGGCAGTTTGGCTTTAGGATCAATCTGCAAACTATGTTCATAGAGTTTTCTTGCCTGGTCCAGGTTATTGATCTTGCGGTAGGCGTTGCCTACCAGATTCGCGAGATCAATTTCTTCGGGATAGTCGATCAAGATATTGGAACCTACAGAAATCACGCCTTCAAAGTTACCTTGGATCATGCAGTCCTGATAGATTGTTCCTAATTCTTTATGAGCCACGGTTCTGTCAACTTCTAACGCTTTATTAAACTCAACCATCGCCCGGTCATAAAGCTTGCTGTCCATTAGTTTTTTCCCCTCTTCCAGATAAGTATTAACTAATTTTTCCTCTTTCGTCATCTCTACTTTCTCCATAACTGGATATCAATACTCCGTCCCATCCCGTTTCAAAGTATCTACGTATAGCATTGGAATACTCACCCCTACAATTTTTCGTAACACTTTTAAATGAAAACTTCTATCTCTTTCTTTGGGGTGAAGTGATTACAACGACCAGCGCAGAAAAATGCGCTCTACGATTTATCTTTGAAGCAATCGAGCCTATAGGTCAGGGCAACCCAAATGGGCGCATTCCCATTTTCCGGGTTAAGCATTCAAGATTGAGAGATGAGAATTTGCCAACTGTTTCAATAAGTTCCATCGTCCTGCTTTATAATATGACCGTAGCATAAGTATCTTTGCTGCATTTTC
>JBBCAX010000324.1:0-20035 GCA_051382335.1 Deltaproteobacteria bacterium TL4 | reverse complement strand
GTCGGTTTCTTTTTGGGCGATTGCCAAGCTGGCAACCAGTTCTTTGAGTTCTTGATCGGTCATAAACCCTTTTCAGACAAGCGTTTTTTTAAGCAGGTGTTTTATTCCATTCTGACAAGAAACTGGATGAAGAGCAAGCGGAATTTCAAAGCAGCAACGGCTGGAACCGCAGAGGAAAGGCTACGAAGCAGGTTAGATGGAAAATGAAACTTGCCACAAAAAGCTAACAACTCTTGAGACAACGCTTGAAACCCTTTCGAGAAAAGAGTATTGTGAACTCTATCTTTTCAACACTCAACCCCGTAGACTATGTTCAAAATTCTCTCAAAATACATTGCTTCCGAATTTGGCAAATTTTTTATTCTTATTCTGGTAGCGTTCACCTTAATCACACTCGTTGGGAACTTGTTTGAGCAGCTCAGTGGCGCGCTGCAAGATTGGAATCACTTTAAAATATATTTAAAAGAAACCGCATTGTTGTTACCCACCCTTTTTGAATTAACCATCCCCATGACCGTCCTTTTAGCGACCATTGCCACGTACAGCGTGTTAAGTCGTACTTCTGAAATCGTTGCCATGAGAGCGGCAGGGATGGGGTTCCGGCAACTGACATTTCCTGTTCTGTGTGTTACTCTTTTTATTGCCATTTTTAGTTATGTTGTACAGCATTATTTATTCAATTGGATGAATTACCGTTGGAACGAAGAAACACAAACCGTATCCCTGCCTCCTTTATGGAAAGTCGGGGCGGACCAAAAAATATACTATTTCGGGAGGCGGAACATGGATGAAAGTGTTGAATCCGTCGCCATTTTTCAATGGGAATCCGCGCCCTACCGGATTGTCAAGCAGACCGTGATTGGCAAAGGAGTTCACCATCAGGAGGATTGGACCTTCCAGCAAATATTAAATCGCGTTTTTACCAAGGACCAACTGAGCCTGAACGAGCAGTCTCAATGGAGTGTCCGTTCAAAACTATTACCGGCAGTCGCTTTTAATGAACCCGCCTCTCCACACCATCAACCGCTGCTGGCGTTGTACCAAAGTATTCAAAAACTGCAACTGGAAGGGCATGATGTGACGAAACATTGGGTCGAGTTTTATCAAAAGCTGACTTATCCTGTCACCATCTTCATTATGGTCTTGATCGGAGTCGCGCTTTCCGCAACCCATGGCCGCATGGGAAGCGCATCAGAATCGATAGCCATTAGCTGCTTGATTGGTATTTTATTTTGGATTATGAACCAAATTTTACTAGCCTTGGGTTCGGCAGGAGTCCTTGAGCCTTTTTGTGCCACCACACTCACCAACTTCTTGTTTTTTCTGCTGGCCCTGGGGCTTTTTTATCGGAGAAAAATTTAACGTCCCGGGAATTATTGAGCGGTTAAGCCGCCAGCTCCCACTTTAGGCTGAAGAGCTTGTTCCGGTGTTGCAGGACTGACGGAAGGAGGGAGGGAATCAGTGAAGAGTCCTGTTAAATAGCCGGCAACCCCTGTGGCACAGATCCCACGAAACGCGATGCATTTAGCCTGACCCAGTTTTTTTCCGGTACGTGAATAGGCGTAGACCCAAAAGGTCGTCCAATCAAAATATCCGATCAACTCATCCCGGTTATTATAGAGCTTCCGTTCTGCGGCCCATCCAACCAGTTGGTTTTCTTGATTTTCCCGGACTAAAAACAACTGGAGTCGCCCTTCAAGATTAACAATCCCCACCTTTCCCAGTAACTTTGAGTTCACCTCCAAAATCTCAACATAATCAATATAAACCCAGGCTCTGGCAAGCACTTGTTTTTCTGAATCAAGGATGGTTGTTTTGAGCGGTAAAGCCCATGAAGAGGTGGGTCCGAGCGTTAAAAAGAGGACCCAACTGACAAACAGAACTTGGCTTAAGGTTTTTCCACACATAGATCCTTTGTCGTTAAAATTGCAGGCTCACAATCCCCATTAAGCCTCCGTCAACACCGACAAAATAACGGGTATCCCGGCCTATCAGGATTTGTAGGGTTTCTCCATTCCATCCAAAACCGGCGGCATAACTGCCAGAATAGTCTTGAGACAATTCACCGACAAAATAGTTGTTGTTATTATCATTGAGGATCAAAGCATAAAAGACAAAGGAGTTGATTGAAATTTCAAAATCGATTCCGCTTAAAGAGGCGTCCTCGTCCTCAGGGGAAAAAGTATTCAAGACAAATGCTTCTAAAATCAGCTCATCCGGACGTTCCCGACTGCCGCCCATATCCACACGGAAGCCAAAACCACCGCCATCCATATTGGGAGCAACCCGTCGTAATTGCCCGTCCTGGACATCATTACTCTCATGAATGGTTTCGTTATGATAGTATGCCAGGGAAAAGGAATCACCGAACTCCAGGGTCAGGCCGGCACCATAACTGAGGTGTTGCTGATCCAAACGCCGATTGGTTTCCACTAAGGCATCCTGGTAGTGCTCGATTAAGCGCGACTCAGTTTCATGACGTTGAAACCCAAATTTCATGAAATCCCCTTTAAACGTGTAAGCATAGAGAACATCTCGTTCAAACTGCTCCAATTCAATAGAGTAACTTTGATACGCCACCTCTTCTAACCTTAATTCTCTTAAAGATTCCGCAACCAAAACATGGGTTTCCCCGCCTAACTGAAGCAACCCGTAATTACTGGATTGCTCACACGTATCATACCCCCGGAGCAAACAATTTCCCGGGGATTTATTGAAAAGATTGCGATTTCCTCCCCATTCTCCATAGGCAAGACCTACCGTCTCCAAGCGGGAGTTTAGCGCGGGATTGAGTGGACGATGGAGCAAAAATTGAGAGGGCATGACCAGGGTCCCGCCCAAAGCGGAAGAAGCCGCCATCAAAATTCCTAACCCAACCAGCTTTTTTAATATCAAAGCAACTCTCAAAAAGAACCTCTTCATTAATTTGTTTCTTCTTGAACATCCCTTGTAGGGCTACTCACTTAAGCCCGGGACACCCCGATGGTAGGCCGGAACTACGTGTCCGGCAACCTCAACGATCAGAAAAGCGGGGCATGTAATCCCCGCCTACCAATGTCCCGCTTAAGTGAGTAGCCCCTTGTAGTATTCAACTCATTTCCGTATGAAGTTGATTTGACTATTGAATTCACGTATACTGGGAAACCGGCGTGAAATATTCTACAAAAAGACAAAAGACACAAAGTTCAGCAATATTTATCTTAAAGAAATGCATTTCATAGTCCATTCTTTTATGCCCGTGTCGAATTGACGCGGTTTCTTAAAACCAGGAAGGGAAATTAATTAGCGCCATGTCCGACTCAAAAAAACCTAAAATAATTGCCGTTGTCGGCCCAACCGCCAGTAGTAAAAGTGATTTAGCCTTATGGCTGGCGCAGCAATTGGGAGGAGTCCTGATTGGTACAGACTCCATGCAAGTTTACCGTATGCTGGATATTGGCACCTCCAAACCGAGCCTGCAGGAAAGACAACTGGTTCCACACTACCAATTGGATTTGGTGGACCCTGACGGTGATTACTCTGCCGGTGCCTATGAACGGGATCTTGATGAGTTATTACCGCAACTTCTGAAGCAACCGACCGTTCCTATTCTTGTTGGAGGAACAGGCTTGTATTACCGGGCTGCCGTCTATGGGATTTCAAAAATCCCCAACGTTCCCCCAGAGCTCAAGCAACAAATCGAAGCCTGGCATCACGAGCAAGGCTTGGCTTATTGCTTTCAACGGCTACAGGAAACAGACCCTCAGGCGGCGCGACAACTCCACCCGAATGATACCACTCGAATATTACGGGCCTTGGAAGTCGTACTCTATACGGGAGAGTCCCTCCTGCACTTTCAACAGCAACAGCCTTTTGATACTCTCAAATATTCACTCTTTACCGTTGGATATGCTTTTGAGCGCCCTGTCCTTTATGAACGAATTAATCAGCGGACCTATGAGATGCTCCGCTCAGGATGGGTTGCGGAAGTGGAAGCACTCCTGAAACTATATCCTCCCCATCTGAAACCATTACACGCAATCGGATACCATCAAATTCTACAGTTTCTGCAAGGGGAATTAGATCGCGAAACAATGATTGAAAAGATTCAACAAAAAACCAGAAATTACGCAAAACGCCAATTAACCTGGTTCCATAAAGAAACGCAAATACACTGGTACACCAAAGGCTCCGAAAATCAGATCCTGCGGGATATTATGAAGTTTCTGGAGAAAGGTTAACGATGGCCGTCTTTACCAAAAACTATAGATCACCGTGGCCCGCAATAAAATTCCACCGATATTGATTTTTTTATCTAAAGGACGGGTTTTGATTAAGGGGCTGTCATAAAAAGGATTTTCAAGAATCGGTGTATTATCGAGAATGATCGTTTCAAAAGAAAATCCAAAATTTTCTCCTGAGGAGGCCATCCCGATCCGTTTGAGAAACAGAGGCTTTTCCGCTACATAGGCATTCAGCTCTTCAACCGTACTGGTCGGGATAGGAAGACGAGTTCCTCTTCTGCGAAACCCGGTGCGTAAGGTACTTTCGACATACGTATAGCCAAGGCCATAGTAAAAATCAATAGTATCCGCTTGAGGAGGACTAAACAAATAAACAGAAACCGCAGAATAAAAGAAATGAGACCGTAATCGAATAATAGGAGTTGAAGAAATGGGATCATTTTTAGTAATTTTCGCGACATTATCCATCAGCCAGGTGTTCGTGTATCCGGCCATCACACTGACCCCCGTGATGAAAATCAGATTTGTGGGAGTAATGTATTCCACAGAGCCCACAGGCAAAGAATGTGTTAAGCGCTGTAAATCGCTTTCCACCTGGTCGTGTCTGTCTAGGTCCTGCTCTGTTGAAAGCAAACGGATATTATCCTGACTGGAGTTAAGAGAGCCCGCCCCCTCTTTGAAACGCCAATTGCCTGTCATTCGATAAAACGGATGCTGCAGGAACCGCTGTGCCAGGACTTCATAAAAAGCAACACGCCAAAAAGCGCCACCAGGAGCGGCACTACTTGCCGCGGTTCCCGTATCCTCTACAGGAACATTCGCCGCATTATCAACGGCCGGTGCATTGGGGTCTTCCGTCTGCGCATATAAAAGCACAGGGGTTCCCATAACGAATAACCCCGTCCCAAACAAGAGGATAAGCAAGCATTTCACGTTTCGATAACGTATAAGGTCTAACATTGATGATTCACCCAAACCGCATCCGTCATCGGCATCTTTTATTGAAATGTTCCCGCAAGTTCTTTGGAAAATGCGAAAACCTCATTCCAATGCTCTGCTCGTCGTATTTCAGGATGCTCAAATCCTTGATTGAAAGAACGGGACATTAACCACACAATCGACTGTGGGCACAAAGTATGGACATTCACACAATTATCAGGATGATCATCCACAAAAAATATCGTTTCACCCTTTTGTCTTATATTTTGGATCATTTCCCCCTTCGTGCACGGTGGCTTGTCATCAAATGAAAGCATACCTCCGCAATGGATAGATTCAAATTGAAATCCCGCATGGAGCAAGTTCATTCGTCGTACTTCTAAATAATCAGGAGGAATGTTCGTAATGAAATGCACAGGATATGCCCCATAAACCTCGTTAAACATCACAGGGTCCACGAGGGGGTCCAATGTGCCAAAATGCTCGCTGGATAGAAAATATTCCCAACTTTCGATAAGTTGTGCTGGCGTCAATAACTCCGTAAAATCCCAACTATTGGACTGATAATTATCAGAAATATCTAAACTGAAATAATTTTTTATGACGCGAATAAAGCGACTTTCAAAGTCCAATAAAACCCCATCAACATCAAAAAATAACCGTAACATTTTGATCCTCTTATTATATTCATAGCTTCAGCTACAGCGCAAAGTTTCCCACAGGGAACTTTAAGTCCGACACCAGATGACTTGATTTTCAGATTTGCATCCGCTAGCTTACCCGCTTCAATTCGTTTAAGGAGATATTTTATGGATACATACTTAGTCACAGGTGCCGCAGGATTTATTGGATTTCATACAGCACAGCGTCTGTTACAAGGCAACAAAACCGTCATAGGGCTTGATAATTTAAACGATTACTATGACGTTCAGCTCAAAAAAGACCGCCTTGCGCTTCTTCAGAAAGAACCCAATTTTCACTTCTACCCCTATGATTTGACCGATTTGGCAGCCTTACAACTGGTTTTCAACCAACATTCGATTCATGCGGTCTGCAACCTGGCGGCCCAAGCTGGAGTACGTTACTCCATAACGAATCCT
Source organism: Deltaproteobacteria bacterium TL4 (assembly GCA_051382335.1). GTDB lineage: Bacteria > SAR324 > SAR324 > SAR324 > NAC60-12 > JBBCAX01. The sequence continues at coordinate 13,773 of JBBCAX010000324.1, read as the reverse complement.
TTTGCCTACCAAAAAAGTAACCTGGAAGGGTTCCTCAACATCCTTGAACTCTCTAAAAAACACCAAGTCGCTAATTTTGTTTACGCCTCTTCTTCTTCAGTTTATGGGAAAAACAAAAAACTCCCCTTCAGTGTTGAAGATCCCGTGGACCATCCGATTTCTCTCTATGCGGCCACTAAAAAAGCAAACGAATTGATGGCGCACACCTATAGCCACCTTTACCATCTTCCCACAACGGGACTGAGATTCTTCACCGTCTATGGACCGTGGGGACGTCCGGATATGGCTTTATTTTTATTCACCAAGGCGATTCTTGAAAACAGGCCCATTGATGTCTATAACCATGGCAAAATGAAGCGGGACTTTACTTATGTTGATGATATCGTTTCGGGAGTAATCGCCTGTCTGGAAAACCCTCAGCCTTATGAAATCTTTAATATCGGGAACCACCAGTCCGAAGCGTTGGAGCAGTTTATTACGATCATCGAGAACTGTCTAGGTAAAAAGGCTCAAAGAAATTATCTCCCCCTCCAACCTGGAGATGTTGCTGAGACCTATGCGGATATAGAGAAAATTCAAAAATTATATGGTTTTCACCCCACCACCAAAATTGAGGAAGGTATTCCAAGATTCATTGAATGGTATCGTTCCTACTATCACGTCTGAGCCATCCATTGTTTCACTTTGTCCAGGAGCGTCTGCTTTTGAATAGGTTTGGTCACAAAATCGTTACACCCGGCGGCTCGTGCTCGCTCTTCATCGCCTTTCATCGCATGAGCTGTCACCGCAATCAGGGGCAAATGCCTTGTTTCCGCTTTTGCTTTCAATTGTTCCGCCAATTCCCACCCTGAGACTCCAGGCAGCCGCATATCCAGCAGAATCATGTCGGGCAACTCCTGCTCCAGAGACGCCCACAGTTGTTGACCATTTTGGACAAAACGCAATTGATACTCTTTTCGATAACGACGAAAAATATCATCAATCACTAGCTGATTATTTTCATTATCTTCCACAACCAATATCTGTTTCATAAATTTTATCCTACGAATTGATATGATTTGACAACGCTTAATCGGGGGGCCCCATCGTTTACCTAGACCAATCGTCAGTCCGGGAATATCGCGCCTAAGGAGGGTGCCGCTTAAGCGAAGCGAGCGCACCAAAAACAAGGGACAGCAAGTTTTCTGGTGCGCTTCGCAAGCTCAGCGGCCCCCTACCATTTCAGCATTTTTGAACAGTCCCCTGGGGTCTTAAAAAAGCACGGAGGGTCTGGACAAAATGTTCCGCTTGATCGACATGCAACCAGTGCCCTGCCTCCTTCAACATCACAATTTGGGTAGCAGGAAATAACCGGTAAATCTCCGCATAGTGTTGTCTTGTAAGATAGTCCGACTTAACGCCCCCGATGAACAGCGTTTTTCCCAAGTAAGCCTGATTCACGCTTTGTGGAAAACTACTGAGTTGAGACACCGATTTTTCAATTGCGTCCAAATTTACTTTCCATCGAAAGCTCCCCTGGTTGACGTACAAATTTTTCATTAAAAACTGTCTCAAAGGTTTTGCCTGAATTTCAGAAGTCAGCATCTGCTCGACATCATCCCGTTTGGTAACAGCCGTTAAATCAATCTTTTTCAAGAGGTGCACCAGCTCTAAATGGGAATGATCATAGGCGACAGGCGCAATATCCGCAACCAATAAGCGCGAAAAGCGCAGGGGATCCTGCAAGGCGCACCACATTGCGATTTTCCCTCCCAGACTATGGCCCAAAAGCAGGGAAGGACCTAACTCATGACAGTCCATAAACGCAAAGACATCCTCAGCCATTTCTTCATAAGTCATGGTTTCAACATGCGCGGAATCCCCGTGATTTCTCAAATCTAACACCCAGAGATGGTAATCAGCCTGCAGTTGACGAGCAATAGTCGCCCAGTTGCTCGAAGAACCCAGTAACCCGTGTAAGATAATGAGCGGAGGTCCCTTAAGTCCATATTCACGAAATGCTAGTGAGATTGCCATGCGGCCATTCGTCTAAACTATTTTTCAAAACCTGACAACCGCTGAATCAGCGTGTTCCCGTAGTGAATACCATGAACCCCTGGCGAAACGCAAGGGCGAAACCCGAGGGGTCCTCAATAGAACCCAACCTCACCCTTTCCTTAGTTTAAACATTGTAGATAATCTTTAAAAACGCTATAAATGAGTGTGCGATGTTTAGGGTTTAAGATTGCTGATGAGGGTATATAAAATGGCAAATCGTAAGAGAATCAATAGGATTGAAAGGAAAATTTGGAAGCAAAGGAAGAAGCTCTCAGAGCTTGTCCCCTCTTTTGAATCAGAAGAGGAGGCCCTCGAGAAAAGCTTGTTTTCCCCCCCATCAGGGGAGGAACTGCAATCGCTGATTGAAAAAGTCAGTAAAGATGATTTTGTCTGGGATTAATTCTGTTTAAGCGGCACTGGACGTACTGGGCGCGGGAACTTTGGAAGAGTTCTCTGAAGACGATTTTGAATCTTTACTGCTTGTGTCACTTTTCTTGGATTCGCCTCCCGTCTTTGAGGAAGACTTCGCGCCTTCGCTTGATGCTGACGTTGATTCTGATGCTGACGTTGGCGCGGAAGAATACCCGTCTTTGTACCAGCCTCCTCCCTTTAAATGAAAGGCGCTTGCGGAGACTTTACGCTCCACGTGGCGGACTCCACAGCGAGGACATTGCTCAAGGTGAGGGTCATTGAATCTTTGTAGTTCTTCAAATTCATAATTACAATCATTGCAAATATATTCGTAGATTGGCATATTGACTATCTCTCCACTTTCTTTAAAATGGTTTGTTTATTTGGAAATGAATTCTTAAATACAGGAGGAGGGAGTGTAACATAAAAATACTCAAATGTTAAATTAATTTAGGACAACTTCCCTCAAACGACAATCGAGAATAATAGTGTAAAGTCTTAATGCGTTATTTTTGACGGAGTCCACGAAATTCACGAAATAACACGAAAAATATTTTATAACTGCTCACGGAAAACTGTTCACTGACGAGTACCTCTATGAGATCAACATGAAACGATTAATTGCTAAAGGCTTAATTAAATCTTACAAAGGTCGTCAAGTCGTCAAAGGCGTCTCCATCGAAGTGTCTCAAGGACATGTTGTAGGACTTCTGGGGCCTAATGGAGCAGGCAAAACGACCACTTTTTATATGATTGCAGGCGTGATCAGACCGGATACGGGTTCTATTTTTATCGACGAGCGGGATATCACGCAACTTCCCATGCATCGTCGGGCAAAAGCCGGACTCGGTTATTTATCCCAGGAACGCTCTATTTTTAGAAAATTAACGGTCGAACAAAATTTATTAGCGGTCATGGAAATGTTAAGCCTTTCGAAGGCAGAGAAACAGCAGCGCCTCGAACAACTGCTCAATGAACTGGGGATTCATCATGTCCGCAAGCTCAAGGGCTATGCCCTTTCAGGAGGTGAAAGTCGTCGTGCGGAAATTGCCAGGGCGTTGGCGCTGGAACCTACGTTTATTCTGCTGGATGAGCCCTTTGCCGGAGTTGATCCCATTGCGGTTTTAGACATTCAACAAATCATACGGCACTTAACCGAAAAAAATATTGGGGTCTTGATCACCGACCATAATGTCCGAGAAACCTTTGGCATAATTGATCACGGCTATATTATGAATGCGGGAGAATTGCTGGTTCAGGGGACCCCTAAAGAACTTTTTAGAAATCAGCAAGCCAGGAAAGTTTACCTTGGAGAAAGTTTTTCTATGTAAACGCATCCTCAAATTTGACTTTTTATTTCCGTTAGCCTATGTAAAAAACAACAGTGCAATATTTTGGTCCGATTTTTGCCGTTAGGAGCAAATTCTCAGCCGGGGTTGATACAAAAAATATGAGAATCACAAAAGACTCATAGCCACTGATTAGAGTAACTCATTCTCTATTCCCACAAAGAGAAACAACAGAAATGCTTCAACTAACATTAACAAAGAACAGGTGTGTATGGCTATGCAAATGAAGCTGCAAATGCGGTTAAGTCAACAGTTGATCATGACTCCTCAATTGCAACAGGCAATTAAGTTGCTGCAATTGTCCCGGACAGAACTGGAGGAACTGATTGATCAGTCTCTGATTGAGAATCCTGTCTTAGAGGAATCGATCGACATTGATACCTACCCCACCTTGAATGAGAAAGCTGAAGACACCACAGAAAAAATGGATGTCGTTTCAGAATCCTCTTCTATTTTTGAAACGGTACGGGAGATCGAAAAAACCGTTCAAAGCCCAGAAGACATTGACTGGCAGCAGTATGTGGAGTTCAGTTCCTACCAAGGAGAGAAACGAGTGTCTTCTTCTTCTAATGATGAGGACTATCCTTCTCTGGAAGCGACCTTAACCCATGAGAAATCTTTGGTAGAGCACCTCACCTGGCAGTTGAATATGCTCAACGTGGAACCTCTGGATTATGCGATTGGACTTCAACTCATTGGAAACATTGAAAATGACGGCTATTTAACCACAAGCATACGAGAACTCTTAGAACTTGACCCTGAATTGCATGAAGCCATCTTGGAGCAATTTAAAGAGTCCCCCTGGGAGGTCCCTGAGGATTTCGATATCACACAATTGGATCACAAATTTGTGCCGGGTAAAAAAACCGATATGGTGAAGGGGAAGAAAAATACACCGCCTACATTTGAGGAAAACGTCGAAGAGGAGGAGGACACGTCACAGCCGATTGAAGTCTCGTTGGAAGCTGCCTATTTTGTGGAACAGGTGTTACTCAGGATCCAGGAATTTGACCCCAATGGAGTGGGGGCCCGTCAGTTACAGGAATGTCTGTTGATCCAATTAAGAATGAATGGGATGGAAGATTTACTTTGCTATCAGATTGTCAGCAAAGACATGTCGTTATTGGAATGCAAAGACTTAAGAAAAATCGCACGGCGGCACAAGCAGGATCTGGAGCATGTGATTGAGGCCTATAAGCTGATCATGTCGCTTGAACCTAAACCTGGACGAGCCTATGTCGATACCCCTTCTCATCATTATATCATTCCTGATGTTTACATCTATAAGTCTAATAACGAATATAAAGTTGCGCTCAATGAACAGGGCATTCCACGGCTTCGAGTCAGCAATTACTACAAAAATCTTTCAGAAACCATGGAAGAGGATGGAAATCTGACCAAGGAATACATCCAGGAAAAAATTAAATCAGGTCAATGGTTGATGAAAAGCATTGAACAACGCCAAAAAACGATTTATCGGGTCACTCAAAGTATCCTCAAGTTTCAAAAAGATTTTTTAGACAAAGGCATTCACTACTTAAAACCCTTAGTTCTTAAAGATGTCGCTGAAGATATTGATGTCCACGAATCGACGGTCAGCCGGATTACGACCAATAAGTATGTTCATACCCCTCAGGGCATTTTTGAGCTGAAATATTTTTTCACCAGTGGTATTGATCAGGACGGAGGAGAATCCATCTCTTCAAAACGTATCAAGGAAATGATTGAACAACTCGTACAAAATGAAAATTTGCGTTCTCCTTACACCGACTTGCAAATTGCGGATATCCTTTATAAGCGGAGCAATATTCGAGTGGCCAGGAGAACCGTCGCGAAGTACAGGGAAGCCTTGAATATCTTGCCCTCTAATAAACGGAAACAACTTTTTTAGTTCCTTAACGGTTTTTTGAGTGGAGAGTCTTATGAGTATTTTTTCCAGATTCATCAATGTGTTCCGTTCTAATGTGAACAGTCTTTTGGACAGTGCGGAAGATCCCGAAAAAATGTTAAATCAGATGGTGACTGATTTGGAAGCCCAAAAGCGGCAAGCCAAAGATCAACTGGCCCAGACCCTTGCCGATCAGAAACGCTTGGAAAAAACCTGGGCCCAGGAACAGGAAGAAGTTCACAAGTGGGAGCAAAAAGCGATCTTGGCCGTTCAGAATGACCGGGATGAACTGGCAAAAGAAGCCTTGTTGCGAAAAAATGAACATGACAAACGGGCCTTGGAGTACGAAAAACAGGTCACGCTCTATACTAAAAATACGGAAACCTTACGGTTGAATTATCAAAAACTTGAAGACAAGATTGAAGAAATCAAACGTAAAAAAGGGTTACTTGTCGCCAAACAACGCCAGGCCGAGGCTCAGAATAAACTTTACCAAACGCTGGAAGGCATCAATAGCAATGCCAGCACGATTGAAACCATTGAACGGATGGAAGAAAAGGTCGAAGCCATGCAGGCGAAGTCGGAAGCCTATCAAGAACTTTCCATGGACTCCGGTCGAGACAGTTTAGAAAAGAAATTTTTAGAGCTGGAAAATAAGTCCTCAAGTGTTGATCTGGAATTGTTGGAACTTAAAAAACGAGCAGGTCTGTTGGAGCACAAACCCTAACGTATGCTAGAAATCGCACTCAAGAGCGGCCTGGTCCACATTTTTTTCACCCTGTTAAAGTCGCTCCTCGTGCTGGGGTCGTTAGGCTATGTCATTAAGAGTGTTGGTGAAGTGGGCATCGGGTTTTTCCACTACATTCAGGCGGGCTGCGCTTTTTTATTTTGTTTCACAGGAAATATTGTTCTTTTCAGGGGGGTCACTCAATATGTTGCGGAAAGAAAAAACGCGCCTTTTTCTGAGTACCAAAGCCTCTTAGGTGCGGCCTTGGGGTTCTTATGCCTTACCTATGCGGGGATTGAAGCGGTTTTTTTGTTGCTTGGCAGCTTTGAATTCCTGGGCCTTAACCCCTTACATCTCCACACAGCAGATCTCTTTCTCAATCTGAGCTTGATTCTCGGTATCGATTTTCTACAACGGTTTAATTTCCTCATCAGCGCCTATTTGAATGGAAAACAGAAAATCGTCTTAGCCAATACCCTCAAAGGGATTTATGAATTCGTGACCCCCCTGGTTGTCCTTGGAATGGCGTGGGTGTCTCCAACGCTTTTGAATTACGGCTTGAGCCTGTTTGTCATGGGCTTATTAAAAAGCCTGCATTTTTATCTCTATGCTTGCCGTATCACGCAAAAGTTCTGGCTGCCTAATTTGTCCTTTCGGCTCCTGTCTCAAATGCCCGTTGTTACCCGAACCGCCTATCTGGGCTCGCTGGCGGACCCTCTGCATGGCCAGGTAGATCGTCTTATTTTGGGTTATTGGGGAGGAGTTTCCACACTTCCTGTCTATGCTATGGTACACCGCTTCCGGGAACTGATTGTCTTCCTCCTGGATGGAATTTGCCGAACTTATTTTCCTGTACTTTCCGCGGAAGGCGCCAATGCCCTCCACAAAGCGAAACAAATCGACTATCTTCAACGCTGGGTGGTCAGCCTGATAGTCTTTACCTTCAGCTTGGGGATGCTGATTTTTGCACCGCTGATGATGACACTAATGGTCACGCCTGAATTTGGAGAACGTTCACGAATATTTGTGATCTTAGCCTCTCTACAAAACTTGGCTTACTGCCATTCCTTTATTCCTCTCTTTGGCCTGTTAGCGTTAAAAAACATAAAAGAAACCAGCATTTTTAACTGGTTAGAAGCCTTATTTGTCGTCGTTTTTATTTATCCCCTAATGCTCCTTTTTGGAGATGCGGGTGCGGGACTTTCGCGCTTGGCGACCTTTCCGCAGACTTTATACATTAACCGGGTTTATGGAAAGTTGCTCGATTTCAACTGGAGAGCGATTCTTGCTCCCATTGAGCTCTCCTTTGTGCTTTTTGGAGTAGCGTTGCTCTGGCCGTTCTATCTGTACTGGTACCAACCCGGTCGTTGGGTTGAAATGACAGGAGGGTGTCTGGTTTTTGCCGGAATGATGGGACTTCGTCTGTTCGCGGAACTCTTTTCTGGACACCGTCAGGAAAAACAGGCCCTTTATCTGAAAATCAAAAATTTGCTCCACACCCTTATCCGTAAAAACCTTAACACCCCTCCTTTTTAGAGACTTTAATCGGAAGCAATGATGATTTCCAGATACCGATCATGCAGCTTACCGGTATCCTCTTCACGTGGAAGTTGAGAATTTTTCAAAGACTGAAATCCGGCTTGCGCCAGTTTTTTTGCGGCGGCAGGAGGCATATTGAGCGCGTTTTTCATGCTGTAGGCCAAAAGACAGCAGCGAGCATGATCCAGCAGAATCTGACGATGTCCCACATTCCGCTCTGGAATCTGAGCAAGTTGTTTGGTAGCAAGAGCAAAAGCCTGGAGGCATTTTTGAAATTCCGTAGACATCCGTTTTTGCACAGGAAATTCACATTCAAACAACAGGACGGTCTGCTGAATTTTCTTTAAATAAATATACGCCTCCAAATAAGCGGGGAAAGGACTTTTTGAAACCAAATTAGCTGAAAACCTGGCAAGTTCGAACAACTCAAAATGAAGAAAGGGAAGGATGGCCATCGCGCGAACCAGGTGAATCAACTTATCTTCCAGGTCTTTTCTGGTTTGTTCCAGGTTTTTGCTGATTAAGGAGATCGTACCATCAACCGCCTGATTCAGCTTGTCCCTCGTTAATGACAGATCGCCCTTATCTTTTTCTTTTAATTTCGCGGGCAGGCCTTTAATCGTTTTTTCGATAAGATCCAGATTTCGCTTAAGACGGACCCTCAATTTTTTATAAGGGGTCACATCTTTCGCTTCATCCGCGAGCCTCATCATCGCCGTGTCGCATTTTTCCAGTTCCTGAGCCATGCGTTTTTGCAACTCGCCCAAATAAAGACCATAGAGTTCTTGAATCGTTCTGATATTGGCCACATTATAATACCCCAAACAGGGAGGAACCGAGGCTTGCATGAGAAGTTTTCTCAATTGAGTCAAATTGTATTGCCCTGACGTTTTTGAGACTTGTGAAACCAACAGCAAGCGTTTCGCGTGAGTCAGCGGTTTCTTTTCTAAATGTTTGGTAAGCGCAACCATGTTTTGCTTGGTAAACGCGGCAATTTCCAACCCCGAAACTCGTGCGCTTTTCTGACTTGAAATATCCGCTTTGGTGCCCAGGATCGATTGAAAAAGTCGACCCGCGGAGTTGATGAGACCACTGGAGTGCGTCTTTATTTCCTCTCGTCTTAACTTGAGTTCATTCGCGTAAAAATCCCCCAGATCCGGAATACAATCCGTCATTGCCGGATTGAACTTGGCGGTTAAATAACACGCGGACGGTTTTACATTAGAACTTGAATTTTTGATTTGGCTCGTCGGTGTAGATTCCATAAATTGTCAATCACTAAACAGGGTTGGTCTCAAAAGACTTGGAATGATGAGAACATTAGGCATCCACGCAAGGCGGAACAGAGTTGATTCTACGACGATCATTCGCGATTCGTGATCTTAATCGTAATCTTGATATTAGCAAATTTTAAATAAAATGAGCAAGGGCGTTTTTACCACTTTGCCTCTAAAAAAACACCGCTCCCTGGACACAAAAATAGATTCACCGCTTGGGCGGGATCTTGTTTTACTAAGGAATGGCTCATAAATAACATTCCCAATTCCCCATCTAATGAAGTTGCCATTTCAAGGGATTAGGGAATAGGGATTGGGGATTAGTCTCTTGCCCACCCTATAGGTCCTCCTTACAATACATTTGAAATACTGAAAATTTTCCACCTGTGCAGGTACCTTTTTTTGGCTACTGGCCTAAGACGGGACAGCCATCATTTCAGTAGGTTGGGTAGAGCGGTAGCGAAACCCAACATCCAGGCAGTAATGTCCGTTTTTCGTTGGGTTTCGCTACGCTCTACCCAACCTACGTTTTTGTCCCACTTTAGACCAGTAGCCCTTTTTTTAACCACGAAAAACACTAAAAACACGAAATAAAACCTGCAAAATAGGGGTTCACGGAGAAATTCATTTATTAAAAAATCATTTATTTCGTGTTTTTCGTGTTTTTCGTGGTTAATTTTCAAACCACCTGCACAGCTCGAAAATTTTGTAAAAGAGGAGGATACCCGTGAACTCGCTAAAATCCAGGCTTTATTTTGGAAAGATGTCTAATATATCCAATTCCACTTCAAATGTTGCCATGATTCCTTATTCAATAAATGTTAGAATTTTACAGTAATTTGATTTTATTAACATTTATAGAAATAAAAAACCACGGGAAATCTCGAAGAGCCTTTTTTCAAAGGGATCCCTGTGTATTTGAAATTCTGAAAAACTGTAAAGGAGGAGGCTCATACCCACAAATCCTTTAAAATCCAGGCTCTATAGACTTTCAGATAAGTCTTTCCTGGGAACGCGGGCCTCTTGCTCGCAAAAGCAGGCGGGACGCCTGCGCTCCCAGTCCAAAATACTTTTCTGGAACACTATATTTTGGAAAGATGTCTATTTTTCAGCCAACATCAGTAAGCTGATAAAACGTTGTTTGAGTCGAGAATCAGGTTGCTTATCTCGGTACTGCTCAAGTTCTTTAATTTCTCCAGAACTAAACTGATATTCTTCCAATTTCATAGGCATCTCTTTTAAAAAATAAAGGAAGAATATCTCATAATATTTTATAATATCAACACAATACCAAACCTGATTCCTAGTACTATAGGTATAATAAACATTGACTGATGTAACAGAACCTGATAGAAAAAGAATGTAATTATTTATAATCAGATTATCACTGAAAACGTTGAAAGACTAAGCTCAAGAAAACCGGATTCACTATCGAACCGCATGGAACCATTTCAAAGTCGGCAAAATTCCTGGAGCCCTCAAGAGCAACTATGGTAAAGTTCTTCTACCTGACGATCAACTCCGAACAGAACATGTCGTTTGCGATGCCCGTGTTTCTTCCTCTGAAAACAAGAAAAATTTGGATGCTCAAGCGGACAGATTGGTTCCTACTGCAATGCCAGAGGCTATCAAGTTCAGCAAGTGATTAAAGAGTGTGCCTCTGATCTAAATGATAATGGTTCTTCTATCCGATGCTATTGTTTAGGTAACTATACCCGTGAAATCGTTCTATCACCTTTTAATTGGAGATGTTCATGACTGCCCTGGAAGCATTGGATGAGCTCATCACAATATATGGTTCCCAAGCCGCTGTTTCAGAAAAGCTTGGAAGAAGTCGTGGTACTGTGCTTAAAAAGCAAGGCAACATTGGCTCAAAGGTGTTGGAAGAAGAAATACTCCACTTATGGCAAAAACATGAGCGAAAGAAGAAGGCGGCAGCTTCCCACCCAAGAGCTCAAGTTTCGAGTCCCAAGACCGTGAAGTCTCCCAAAAAAGCATTAGGCGGCAACACGTCCCTATCGGGTACAGGAGCAGACAGTTTCATTTCCATGGTGGTCTCTCCTCCGAAACCGTCAACATCTGTGCCGCTGGTCCTGTTTCAGGAAAAGCACAACCCTTCCTGCAAAAGAATACGTTCCGCTTTGGAGCGGAAACAATTGAAATATGAAGCCATTACGGTCAAACGAAAGTCTGAGTACATCCATGAGATCAATGAGCGAATGGGGCGCTTTAAATTACCGGTTCTACAACACGGGGATTTGTGGATGGATGGAATTCAGGATATTCTTTCCTATTTAGACCAAACATTTCCTGGAGAAAAGCCGACTTCTTTGATGGAAAATATTATGGATACCGTGTTGCCAGTACGTCGATTATTCAGAGGAAATCGCTAGGTAGCTGTCCGAAATGCGGAGTGAGCCGCTTTTGCGGAATGGCAAAAGCTTAGAGAGGGCCTGGCCTACAAAAAATTAATAAGGAATCCCGTGAAAATAAGAAAAACGATTGCACAATTGAGTACGTATAAACCCCCTTTGGAGGGGAGGAACCCCAAAGAATTTATTTTGATGGATTTTAACGAATCCCCTCTTGCTCTGCCGCCCCATGTTGTGGATCGCTTGATGGCTTATCTCCAGCAGAATCATTTACATATTTATCCCTCATACGGAGATTTTTTGAATCTTTTAGGACGTTATGTAAACGTTTCCCCGGATTCCTTAATTTTGTGCAATGGTTCGGACCAAGCCATAGACATCATTCTAAGGTGTGTTCTTGAGGACGGGGATGAGATGGTTTTAGCCAAACCGGGCTTCAGTATGTTTTTCCAAATTGCGGGAACGCTAGGCGCAAAAATGGTTTCCCCCTTTTACAACGAAGATATGAGTTTTCCTTTTGAAGCCATACAGTCTGCCGTCAGTTCCCAAACACGTTTATTGGTCATCATCAATCCTAACAACCCAACAGGCACCTCTGCCAGCCTGGAGCAGATTGAATATTTTTTAAAAACTTATCCTGAGCTGCCAGTCTTGGTGGATGAAGCTTATTTTGAGTTCACACAAAAAAGCTGCGTGTCGTTACTCCCCCAATATTCAAACCTGATCATTACCCGTACTTTTTCAAAAGCCTTTGCCATGCCCAGCTTACGTCTGGGATATGCCATTGGAGCCCCCGAATTCATTCAACACCTTTACAAGATTCGAGGTCCTTACGATGTCAACATGATGGCGCTTATTGCCGCGACAGCACAACTGGAGAACCCCGAACCCTGGAAAGCAGTGGTTGACGAGGTGATGTTAAAGGCAAAACCGGAACTGGAACAGTTTTTCAAAGCATATGGCGTCACCTATTTCCCAGGAAACGCTCATTACATGCTAGTCGTTCCTAAGGGCGATATTCAAACGGCGATTACATTCTTAAAACAGAAAGGCATCTTGGTACGTCCCATGGCGCCCCCAATTGCGCACACGTTTCGCATGAATGTAGGAACGGTGTCTTCAACCCGTCAATTCATCCAAATTTATAAATCATTCTTAACCGCTTAGTGTTTCAGCTTAGTTTCTTTTTAACGCAGAGGAAATTATTTAGTTTTATTTCTCTGCGTTCCTCAGTGCTCTTTGCGACTCTGCGTTAAAAGGACCTGATTACATAAAACAGAAACAACGATAGGATGAACGCAGACAACTCACACGAATAAATGAGCCCTGATTTTATTTTTCATCTGTTCCCATGTTTCTGTTCCTACGGTTTTGGAATCAATGATTAAATGGTGATGCCGGTAAGCACGAGAACTCGGAGTTTTGTGAATTTCCGCTATTTTCCATCGACTCAAACTCCACACATGAATCATTGTTCGCAACCCGGAATAGGAAATAAATTCATCCTTTCGATCCAGAAAAATCAGGGTTGGAATGTCCAGCTTTCGCGAACAGTATAATTCAAAGTGTCTTAATAATTGAAAGCAGGCATTATAGGCGGCAAGGGGCGTTCCATAATTTGAGCGATAAGTGTCGGGAGTGAAACTGGGAATAATCATTCGGGGAAAAGGTGCAACAATTCGACTTAGATGAGGAGCAAAACGGAGTTTCAAAGCCGGAGCAAAGAGGACCATTTTATCAAACCAGACACGAGGATGAGAAACCAATAAATCACAGCCAATCAAACCTCCAATAGAAAATCCGACAAAAAATAGGGGCAGTTGTTTTTGCTGACTTAGGGCTCTGGCCTCACCATAAGCGTCATAAACTTCTGTCTGCCATTGCTCTTTAGTTACGGATTGAAACGATTCCATCCGTGCGGAGGCGGTGGGACGATAAGATGTCGAGTCGTAATTAGCGCCATGTCCCGCTAGCGAAACATTGAGTACAGCAAGGCCCTCCTCATTCAATAACTCAATAATTTCAATCATTTGAGATGGCAATAAAGGGCTTGGTCGTAAGTTCGGCCACCCTGTCTAAAAATTAGTAGAAATTGCAACTCAATCAGGAGTAGTGTATTAACAATTTTTCAAAAATCATGTTAACCCTCTCACCCGAATGAACCATGCAATCA
>JBBCAX010000323.1:0-1087 GCA_051382335.1 Deltaproteobacteria bacterium TL4 | reverse complement strand
TCAAATATTACGAAAGTTGATTTTAAAACAAAGAAAAAACAAAAAAATATGAAAGAACTGTTTTTTGAGCAAGTTATTAATTTCATTAATAAAATTGCAGCGTAAAAACATTCATGCACGGGTATTGACCCATGCCCCGAACCGCCGTCTTGTCAGCCTGGCCGCAATCGCGGACAAACAGCCTCGGATCTCCACGACTGGTACCGCAAGGGAAGATCGTGGTGATCCCTTCCTTTCTCATTTAAACCAATCCGGACACTCGTCTACTCGCTTAAGGAGGGACAAACGTAGGGTGTGTTAGTGAGCTTGCGAACGTAACGCGCCAGAACCTAAGGAGTTTCAAATGAGCAAGAAAATAGATTGGCATCGTTTGATGGGCTTGATCCTTCAACCGATGTTTGAGCGGTTTGGCTATGAAACCGAAGTTGAGGTGGACTTATCGTTCAAAAAGCAGTTGATCGATTTGACTGTGGTTCGTAAGACTTCCTCTTCCCCTCAGGGCACACTTCCCGCTGAATACCTTCATCCCTTTGAACCGTTGAATGACCATAATCTGATTTCTTTCAAATCGCACCGGGAGTCGTTTATCGGGGTGTCTTTAGAAGAATTATATGGTCACGCGTCCAATTATCGTAAAAAGCATCAACTGGCTCAACAGCAAGTAAATCTGTACGCCCTGGTCCATCATGAACCGGTTCAACTGTTGAAATCGTTCAGAGGAACGGAGTTCCTGGTAGAAATCCGAAAAAATGAGATTTATGAGCTTAAGCTATCGACAATGAGTCCGGTCCGGTTTATAATCACCCAACAAAGTCAGCATCCGCTGTTAACCTTGTTTTCCAATGATCGTGAAAAGGTGTTAACCCAGTTTCCAGAGTTTTATCAGGAGCGTGGACTGTTTGAAGAGATCAGCAGGTACCTTTACCGTTTAATCGAGTATTATGGAATCATGGAGTCGAATAGACATTATGCCGATTTTTAGCGTTAAAAGTTCTTGAGACAAACCTGTTTTTTGGTTAAAATACTGTCAATTGTAACTTATTCGCGAGGCTTAATTTATGGTATTTCAGGATGTTTCAAACACCCC
>JBBCAX010000322.1:0-14735 GCA_051382335.1 Deltaproteobacteria bacterium TL4 | reverse complement strand
TATTCTTACTCAACTATTCCTATACGCTTATTTTGAAAATTGGTTTATGGAAGAAGGACGAGGTGCAACCATCGCTATTCAAAATGAAGTTTAACTTGTTAGCAATAAGTTAAACTCTGAATTGCTGGCCAGTAGGCACTTTGTGGAAGTGATATCCTGGTTCTGCAGAATCAGATAGAACAACGACGTCAAAAAATTGGATATCTCCTGTTCTTTTTCCTTCGCGGCTTTCAGTTCGAGATTTGCCTGGATGAGTTGGTCATTGAGTTGTTCCTGTAACTTTAACAGCTCTTGAACATTGTTGAAGTTTTCAGCCAGGACACAGGCCATTTGGACACGGAACATGATTTCGAGTTTCTGGACGGGCTTTTTGATGAAACCCACCACCCCGGCTTCAAAAGATTCGTACATGATTTGAGGATTGTCATCTCCGGTCAACACGATCACAGGGATGTTTTTATGAGTTTTATGACGTTTTAATTCTTTGAGCAGATCCAGCCCATTGATCCGGGGCATATAAATATCCAGCAGGATCAAATCGATTTTATTTTGAGCCAACCTCTGAAACAGGAATTCACCTTCCAAGAGGAACTCAATTTCGAAATCGAAATCGACCAGAATTCCTGACAAATGTTTCACAACCTGCTCGTCATCATCTACAATTAATATTCGGCGCATAAACCGGACGGTCCTCTCAAGCAAAAGAAATCTGAAGACACCTGCGCCCCAAAGACAGAACGCAAGGGAATTTCAATGATCCACGTTGTGCCCTGTCCCTGAACTGTCTGAAAATCAAGACGTGCTCCCAAGCGGTCACAACTATTTTTCACGTCCCCCATTCCAACACCCCTACCGCTGACCATATCAGCCTTTTCCTTGGTGGATAAGCCCTCCACAAAAACCAATTGTTTGAGTTGAGTTTCACTCATTTGAGCGGCATCCTGGGAGGTGATGAGGCCTTTGGATACGGCTCTCATTTTAAGTTTGTTTGAATCGATGCCTTGTCCATCGTCCTCAACGCTAAGGATCAGATGCTCCGCGTCGCTGTTTACAGAAATGCGGATACACCCGTATTCTTCCTTTTTTTGGGTCCAGCGAACATCCGGTGTTTCAATCCCATGATCTACCGAATTGCGGAACAGGTGGGTCATGGAATTAACCAGTTTGCTCAACACCCCCTCGGGAACAAAGATCCCTTGCTCATCTTGAAAAACCAAGGGTTGCAGCATCTTCCCCCGGCTGGCGGCCAAATCCTGGAGTAGTTTATCAAAATGTTTGAACAGGCTTTGAACAGGGATATAGGTCATCTGTTTGATAAAATTGGAAACCTCTTTTTCACTGAAATCCCTTTTTTCAAAAAAACGTTTTTTAAGATATTCCAACCACTCCCGCTTGATGGGAAGGATGTGATTATCCGTATGAAAGATGGCATTAAAGACATTCTTGTGCTCTTCCTGAAATCGCTCAAGAAATTCAGATATGGTCAAAATGGAACGGACTACATCACTTTCCGCGGAATATTTGGTGAGTTCTTTTAATTGGGTTTCACAATCGTGACATTTTGTCTGGATGGTGTTGAGGCTAAACACCCCGGACATACCTTTGACCGTATGCAGATTCCGGATCAAATCCTGTTTAGAGGCGGAAAGAATTTTTTCTGAAGTGGAAAGATGGTCTTTAATCAGCTTGCAATAGTCAATGAACGCGCTTTGGAATTCGATCACCAGAATGACGGCCTTATTGCTTTCTTCAATATGTTCCAGTTCTTTTTCATGCTTCCGTATTAGCGTGATATCCCGGCATTGAAACAAAATAAACCGCAGTGGACTTTCCCTTACGGAAAGATGTTTGTCATTGATGGGGAGTATGTTCATTTCCAGGATCCTTCCCGATGCGGTTGTCACCTCAGTGGGACGCAGCGTCAGCATTTCAGCAAAACTGAGGGGGCCGGTAAAACACAGGGTTATCCATTCTTCAAACGGTGCCGCTTGCTCGGTTTTTCCATACAGCAATTCACCCGGTGAGGTTTCCTGTAAGGCTTCATGACTTTCAATCTGGAACATCTTTAAACACATATTGGTCGCGCCAGGCTCGATTTTCCCCTGATAGTTGACCATGAACACGGCTTCCCCAAGCACTTCATTCATGATGTATTGATTGTCCTGATGTGTGGCGAATATCAGCCGTGAGGCCGCGGCAGAAGCAAAGACATCCAGCTTGTCAACATCCAGATTTTTGGGTGGTTTTCTGACCAGGATCTGTAAAGGGGGGACGGTGCAGATACGGTAACCTGCTGTCTTGAAAATCAGATTCCCTTCCTTTGCCGCTGTTTTAAAAAGTTCCAGTTCCTCTTTGTCAACACTGCCCGTAGTGAGTCCGGAATTCATCATCAATGCGGTATCGAGTTTCATTTCATCTCTGAGAAACGCATGGGCCGAATCCAGAATATCTTCAACCGGCTTTTCATCTAAATTGGCTAACACAAAAAAATAAAAAACCGAACTGAAAAAGTTGGAGGTGTCCCGTTCCCGCATCAACCGCAGTGTTTCCTGATCCTTTTCAAACTGAAGCTTTTTATATTTCTGCGCATTGAGGTTTTTCTGGGTTTCAATTTTTTCCAAAACCTGTGTGAGGATCGCCCACAACTCATTAGGGTCCACAAGCTTGTCCAGGTAGTCGTCAATGTCCTTTTTTAATAATTCGACCAGCAGCGGTTTGTCCCCAAAACCTGTCATGACCACAATCGGTAGATGCAGGTTCTGTTTTTTGATCTCTGAAATCAACTCCAAGCCATCCAGTTCCGGCATTTTGATGTCGGTCAGCAACAGGTCATAGGGGGCATTTTTTGTTTGCTTTGCCTTGATTAAATTCAAAGCCTCCCTACCGTTTTCGGCAGTGGTAACCTGAATTCCTTTTCTTGTGAGGAAGGACGTGAGAAAATTCCGAATGTCCTCTTCATCATCAGCAAGCAGAATGTGTTTTCCTTTTAGGTCAAAATTGGTCATGTGTCAAACCCCTTGTCCAGAGATGATTTGTGCTTGTTTCAGCGGAATTTGAAGGATGAAGGAGCTGCCTTTTCCTGTTTCTGATGTTATCGTAATCTTGCCACTCATTTTTTCGATTTCAGATTTAATGATATCCATCCCCACACCCCGTCCTGAAACCTGTGAGGCTTTTTCCGCGGTACTGAATTGCGAAACAAAAATGTATGGATATAGCTGACTCTGTTTGCTCTTATCAGAGACTAATTCCTTTGCCAACTCCGGCGTCAACAGATTTTTTTCAACGCACCGTTTCGCGATTTTTTGCACGTTCAAGCCTTGACCATCGTCTGTGACCGTAATGGTCATGTTGTCATCACTCTCGGCGATTCTCACCTTGATTTCTCCCACCTCGGGCTTACCCTGTCGTATTCGCTCTTCACTCATTTCCATACCATGATCGACGGCGTTCTTTAAGAGTTGGATCAGGCTTTCATTCAAAGAACTCAGCAAGCCCTGCTCCAGGTAAAACTCCTTTTCTTCCAGCAAGATCAGTTTGACTTTTTTCCTCAACAGGGTGGTCAGTTTGTTGAACAGATGTTCCATCCTCGGGAAAATGCTGTTAAACGGCGTTTTGTCCAGGAGGAAGGAAGCGTCCTGATTTGCGACGTTGAGGATCCGGGACGCGGCTTGAGTGACTTTCAACAGTTGTTTGAAGTTCTGCTGTAAGGCTTGGACCTCTGCTTTCTTTTCGTGGATCTTCGGAGACCAACGGGACAAGGTCGTCTCAAGGTTATGGTAAAAAGCTCCCAGGATTTCCAGATCCAAGCTGAGGGCAATGCCTTTGCTCATGTGCAGCATTCGGTACAATTCTTTTTCCTCCGCTTCCTGCATCTGCTCGGCAAACAGGAGTTCCTCCGCATGGTGGATGTGCTCCATGATTTCTTGCATGCCCTCTTGAATAAAGGGGCCCATCGCTTCCCAACCGGATTTGACATCTTTGACAAAGCGTGATTTGAAAGCGTCAACCCAATGCACGGGTTTGATGCCGTCCAATACCCATTCCAAAAGCTCTCCCGCGGTGGACATCAATAAACTGACCGTGATGTTGGGAAAGCGACTCAACACCTGCTGTTCTCCGAAATGGTGGGTTAAGACAGACACCTGCTCCTCAGACAGAAATTGCAGTGATGGCTGTGCGGCCAGCGCGACATAAATGGATTCCAACTCAAAAGGAGCCGCCTGTTTCAGATATCCAAACAGGAAAGGGATCGAAAGCTCAAATTTTTCGTTGAACAATAAAATCTGGAAAAAAGCGAGTCGTTCTTTGGGCGGCAGTCTGCTCAGGATTTCGGCTGGGTCTATGGTTCTGGGAAGTTTGAAGGTGCGGACAAAGGAATGCATCAACAAATGCAGAAAAGAAGGATCAAAATGTTGCAACAGCACGGCTAATGCCCGGTGTCGAACTTCTTCATCCGGATCTCTGAGGATGCTGATGATGAAGTAGAAACCCGCCTTTATCCCTTTTTCCGCGATAAAAGAGACCGTCCATAACTTGTATTCTTTATGAAGCTGTTGAAAGCGTCGGATTAAATAAGGAATGACATCTGTGCGGTCCAATTTCTGTAACATTTCCAGAATTTCCCGATGCGCTCTGACAAAATGGCCGTCGTGTAAATAGTCCATTACTGAAAAGAGGCGAAAGGGTTCCTTTTGGCAAAGGCTTTCAATTTGAGCAATGAGTGCTTGAATGTTGGAGCCTTCTTCTTCCAATTCGTCCAGCAATTCAAACACTTCTTCGTCATCCAGTTCTTCAAACCGTTCATGCGCGGCTTCGCCACGATACGCTTTGCTGCGGAAGGGGAGCGCAATCGTGATGACGTTGTTTTCGGGTTCCCATTGAATCGTGCCCTCCGCCAGCAGGTCATTGGCGTTGAAGTTATTTTCAAGGGTGTCCAAGGGCAAAATTTCGTTAGGTCGGAAGCTGGCTGTGATTAAAAACTCAGAACTCCCGGTCTCCCCGACCTGATGGCAAAGCATTCCGATTTTACTGTTATGATTTCCGGAAATGAAGCAAAACTCAATCAGACCGAAAAATAAGTCTTCAAACCGACTTTCCTGAGTCGCCAGGGATTCCATCATTTTGAGGTGCTTTAGCTCCAGCGAAATACTTTTTTTATAAAGTTTACGGAGTTGCGCTAAATGCTTTTTAGCCATTTGAACCAAATCCAGCTCCTCCCTGGAGGTCCGGGTTGGTTCCTCGGTTCCGGTTAATTTAAAAATAATCGAGACCAGCTCCTCCGGTATGAACAGACGATGAAAAACTTTTGAGGCTCCTGACTGGGTGAGCTGAGTGATTTTGTAATCGCTGATTTCTTCAGTAATGGCGACAATCGGACACGGAGTCAAGGCTTGTCCTTTTTCGAAGGCCCGGATCTGGCTTAAAAATTCCAGACCGTCCATTTGCGGAATTTTACGCGCAGTGAGGATGATACGGATTTCCTGATGACATTTCTGGACGTTTTCAAGGGCCAGTCGGCCATCAAAGAAAACTCTGACGTTGGAAAATCCCGCATAACTTAATAAACTTCTGAGGTAGTCTGAGGACGCGGAACTTTCTTCCACAATTAAAATGACTCCCGAAAGGCGTTGAGATGTGGACTCTTTGGATGGGATCGTGGCCGAATCTACCATCAGATCCCTTAAGACTTCCTCGTTCAGCGTGAAATCACCCGGATCAAAGGCTGGTAACGCCTCTTCTTCCAGTTCCTCTTCAAAGACTTCTGCTTCCACAGAAGGAAATTCTTCGGTCACAGTTTCCGCAAGCGTGTCTTTTTGCTCATGCAGCGTTTCAATTTGCTCCAGAAGTTGCGCGATTTTCTGACTGTAATCTTCATTTTTCTGATGGAGTTCCTCATATTGTGCCTTGAGCTCTTCCAGAGCCTTCGCCTGATCTTGGCCAACACCGGGTAGCAGAGTGCGCTCCTGTGTATGAGACAAGAGGCTGTTTCGGAAAATATCCAATTCCAGTTGAGACTCGGAGTAGCGTTGTGTTAATTGACGCTTCAACTGAAACAGATTGTTCACAACCGCTTTGGCTTCCCACTGTGTTTTTTGCAGTTGTTCTTCAATCTTTCGGCTTTTTTCAAAATGTTTCTGAAGATAATCGTAGATGGCTTTAGTGGTGCTGAAGGCAAACTTTGCTAACTCCTGCGCGGAAAAAAGCGCCATGAAATCAAAAAAAGTCTCTCCGGTTGAAAGGTCTGCTTTGGATTCTTCATTGGCAAGAATCATCAACAGGAACTCATCGTCAATCAAATTTTTGACAGCCTTGGTTGCCGCCTGACGCACCCGCTGATTTTCATCGGAAAGCAATGCCTTTAACGGCAAAATCGCGGAATGCTGACCCAGGTGCTCCAGGGACGTGACCGCTTGAATTTTTAGATAGGGATCGGGTTGAAAGCAGTAAGGAATGATATGCGGAACTACCTCCGGCGTTTCAATACCTCCCAATACCTCCAAAACATGTTTTTGAACGCTGGGGCTTCCCTGATGCAGTAATTCAATCAACCGGGGAATGGCCTCACGCAATTCCCCATTCGATAAATTAAGCACTAGCGAGCACTGTTCCTGAGCTTGCTCAATCAGTGACAATAACTGCTGCACCGAATTCACCTGTTTCGAGTTTTCACGCGCGAAAGAAGCTTCCAGTGCTTCATTATTGTCCTTATATTTCCTCAGCTCAATAACTTTATTATTCAAAATCTATCCTTTACTCAACGGTGATGCGTTCCGAGCGGCGAGAATTAAGGTCCAAACAAAATTCCCCCCTCCATTTCTCAACGGTGATCAATACAAAATAAAGCGTTCATTCGTTAAAAAAGGGTAGGGGTATTACAACGATATCAACTCACCTCTCATTGGACGAAACTTAACGTGCCTGTGAGAGCTTCAGGTTGGGCAACTTTTTATTTTTTCAACAGGTTTTCAAGTGCTACCGCCAAGGTATTAGGCTTGAAAGGTTTTTTGAAAAAATCAGTTGCTCCTAAATCCAAACACTGCTGCTTGTAGACATCCTCTTTTTCCGAGGTCAACATATAGACCGGCGTTGTGGTGTTGGTTTTACGGAATTGCGTCAGAAACTCAACACCATTCATGTGGGGCATGTTGATATCAGAAAAAATCAACTCAAACTCATGCTGAGTTGTCAAAGCCAAGCCTTCTTCTCCATTGCCGGCTTCTATTACTTCAAAATCTTTCTTTAACCCAAAAGCGAGCATTTTACGAATTATAGGGGAGTCGTCCATCACTAAAGCCTTTTTTGACATTATCTTTCTCCTATCACGACAATGAATTCATTCATGGTTGATCATATTTTCGTCTGTATTTCTCCGCGTGGTCGAAGTTCGCGATGAGTCATCCCCCAAGGGAACTTTACCATTCCGCAATAACCATTCCGCTGTTACCTTGATCAGGGGCGACACGTCCAAAGCGGGGCAAGCCATTTTCATCATTCCAGCCCTAAAAGAAACCCTTAATAGCCTTAAAAGCCCCTTCTTTAAACAGAACCCCTCTTACCCGCAGACCTCATGATCTTCTCATACCATCTTTTCTCAACCGATGTCTAGATAAAAAGGGCATAGAGCTTGGCGTGGATTATTATCTTTCGAAATCGACGTTCGGCGAGGTCCTTGTGCAATATGCCAAAAGCGCCGCAAAGAAATATCGCCTTCGGAAGGAGGAATGGGCGCAAATCAAAAAAATCGAATTGAGCGACCACAATAAGGATGTTTACATTGATTTTATTGTGGGGAGCGCCAACTACCATGAGCCTGAGTTTTTAGTCCAGTTTTTCTTTGAGACTATCAAAAAGTTTCAGTTTGATAACTGGCAACCTCTTCGTGTTTCCATTCTTTTAAACCAGGATGAGTTCGAAATTGGCAGATCCGATCAAACCCCGGATGTGAATCAACTGGGGCGTTTGGATAAAGCCATCTTACAGAGAACATTGAAAGAGTTTTATATAGAAGCGAAAGACAATAATATTTCTTCCACGGTTTATGCGGCCTGGGCGATGTTGTGGGATTTGGAAGAGGAACTGGCGGAATCAAATGGTTTGGCGGTGCTGGTTCGTAATTATCCTTCTCTCAATTCACCTGAAGGGGGGGGGGGATCTCTCTGGAGGACAGGAAGCGAACTAGAGCAGAGATAGAAGAACTTGTACCTAAAATTCGCAATAAAAATGGATCTCTCATTTTGAAAGAAAACCATTAGCTTTTAGGCGAATATTCATCATACTAGGCGTTAGCCGATTTCCTTGATAGCATCCAGCCACTTAAAAAAAGGTCTGGATAAGAAGGTCTCCAGATGATTCGCGGGAAGGCACAACGCCAGACTTCTGAACGCATACCATTTTTCATCAAAAAGCTGATCTTCCGGGAGTAACGCGATAAAAAAGTTTTGCAGCACACTCTTGAAACACAGTTCACGAACTTTGGAGATCATCAATTCATTTCCGGATTGGTTTGAAAAGTCGATGATGATGATTTGACGCGCGAATTGATGTTGCTCTTGTTGGAACTTTTCCCAGTTAATGATCTGCCCTTTTTTGATGTTTAATTGAAACATGGCCATCAAACCTGCCGCAAAAAAGGGATACTTCATTTGATCCCCGATAAAAACCAGGGGAGCTCCCAGATTTTTGAGGTTGGGGACATGGTAAAAAGAAAACTGCATGTCCAGACTTTTCATGATGATGGAGACCAAAGATTGGTTTTTATCCTGGATTTTGCGAAGTGTCATCAACTTGTTGATCATTTCAATCAGTTCTGTGATTTCTTTAAAACCCCCTTCCGCTTGTTTTTCCAGTTCTGAGAGACTTTCCTTGATGTTGCTGCTTTGGGAAAGGTTGGTGATCCAGGTGATGATTTTTTTCCCAAAGTCTTCGGCTTCCTGCTTTTCTTTATTGAAGGCTAATTCCTGTCCGATGATATCGCGTGTCAAGACGGCCAGCTTTTTCTGTGCTACTTCTTGAGCTGCTTTCAAGATCTTGAGTTCGTTAGCTTGTTCTTCATTGAGACGCAAGAGTTTTCCCAAAACCTCATTTTCCCGCTGCATTCCGGCAATCACTTCATTGGAGGTCTGCTGTTGTTCTCCATTGGGGGTGCCATTGACGAGGGTATTGAGCTCATTATAACGGTCTTGAGTTTTCTGGAGTTGGCTGCGGTATTCGTCAAATTTGATTTTATCTTTTTTTAACAGGTCATTGGTCAGTTCAAAATAGTTTTTTAGCTTTTCCCGCTCTTTGCGTAACTGGAGCATTAGTTTTTGGGAGGGGTCCTCCTTTTTCACGCCAAAGAATGTTGTCTGCGCTGAAGCCTCAGGCGGGGCTTTATCAAGGTGTTTGATTTTTTTCTGAAGCTCAAGATGCTCCGCCTGGGTTTGCGCAATTCGTTGTTTGGAATGTTGAATCTGTCGCTGCAGCGTCTTGGCTTTGGCAGTGATGCTTTTTCTGTTGGAGGAAAGTTCCAAGAACTCGATGGAGTAGTCCATCAGTTTCTTTTCATGCTCCAACAATTGATCTACCTGGACTTGTTTTTCCGTCAAAATGCGGTTCAATCGCTCGATCTCTTGTTCTTGCTTGGCGGTGTTTTTAACCAGTTCCTCCGAATTTTTCTGGTCTTGCGCTATTTGCGTCTCAAGTTCCTGCTTGCGTTGTTTCTGCAGGTTCAGATCATCCAATTCCGCTTGAAAAAAAAGAGGCAGGTTTTTTAGGAAACTCAAGGTGGTCTCTTGCAATTTGCCAATCAAATCCGTTGAATTTTCCTCATGCAGATAAGAGAAAAAGAGTTGCACAATATTGAGGTAAAAACTTTGTAGCGGATGTCCTGCGGCTTCCTGCAACATTTCATTAATTTTTTGTTCTGTAATCGCTTTCAGCTGATTCCACTCTTCTTTTTGTTTGGCATCCTTCGGTGCCATGAGCTCAAGCTCGGGAATGGCGTAACACTTAATGGCAGGGTATTGCCGCTTAATGTCCACTTGCTGACTTTTAGTTGTGATGATGGTGGGAAATGTTGATTTTTCGGATTGAACCTTTTTTTGTTGATGCCCAGGGATATTGCAGGCCTGTAAGGAACGTTCCAGCTCCACCGCATTTTGTGTGAGGCTGATGTTCTTAAAACCTGTGAACTTGAGTTGCTGCGCTAAAATTTCGGCCAAATCCGGTTCAATGGCAATCAGAACCGGTCGCTCATGAAGGCTGAACATCTGAGCTTCGGTATATTGCTGCCAAATAAAATTCTCACAATTCGGTGGTATTTGATGCAGTACTTTGTTTAAAGAGGCGTTGAGTGATGCTTTTTCATCAATAATCAAATCTTCAAAAGTCGCTGTATCCAATCGCAGTTGGAACTTCCCCGAAGGCAGGATTTTGTTGCGGATTTGCCACAAATCGGACAATTCCAGGGACCAGCTTCCCTTTTGTTTTACTTTGAAACTATTGATTGAAGAAAGGGGAAAGGACACTCTGCCTTTACCACTTTGTTTGAAAACAAAGGACTCAATGTCACGGACCGGCAGCTTTCTGTTTAGCTGCTTTTCAATAGGTTGCGGTCCCGTTTCTGCGACAAGACGTAAGGCATGCAATTGAAAATCAGAAGGCGGCGCTTCCTGAAAGATTAAATGGGAAATTTCATTAACAGAAATCAACTCATTTTCATTGGTTACACACGGGTTTCCCGACTTGTCAATAATCGCCTTGAGCGCAGGCATTGCGACCAGCTGACCTTGCTTAAAAGCCTGCTCCACAGAGACGATGGACTGCCATTCCGATTCCTCCTGAAACCGAACAGACAAATCCAAATCCATCTTCTGGATTTGTTCCAAATAGAGCGTCACATCTCCAATCAGCAAGTGCCGACTGTCCTTCACCGGTTTCCGTGTACAAACTGAGGAGTAATTTCTTAACTCCCTGATCCATTTCAAGGTCGCTCTGTTCGATTTGGACTCAGTCCCTAACTTGCTGACCGGTAATACATAAAACAGCACATCAATGGGTAAGCCCTCATTCAGTTCTTCTGAGGTGATGCTTGAAAGGAAGCTGTTCTGTTTGGAGAACAAGGTATTCTGACTGTTCTTATGAATTTCTATCAAAGCATCGGCCTGATTTTCATTTCCCGCAATAACACCAATATGAAGCATTTTAATTCCAGTGCCTTGATTCTCTGTTACCAGGAGGGCTCATCCCTCCTTATTCATCAACCAACAATAATATGGATCAAATCTCTATATGCCTTGATAGATCAGAAGCTATAAATCAAGTATATAGTCCATGTGGACCTCCTTATTATTTTTCGTCTTCGGATTGTAACTACTTTGATTCGAAGTTTCCAGTCTCTTAGTAAAATTAGGATTCCGTCCAAGAGGTGGCTCTATTTTCGTGTCCAGGGAGCGGTACTTTATTTAAAGGCAAAGTGAGCAAAACGCCCTTGCTCATTTTATTTAAAATTTGCTAATATTAAGATTACGATTAAGATCGCGAATCCGCAAATGATCGTCGTAGGATCGACTCTGTCCCGCCTTGCGTGGATGCCTAATGTTCTCATCAGTCCAAGTCTTTTGAGACCAACCCTGTTTAGTGATTGACAATTTATGGAATCTACACCGACGAGCCAAATAAAAAATTCAAGTTCTAATGTAAAACCGTCCTCGTGTTATTTAACCGCCAAATTTAATCCGGCAATGACGGATTGTATTCCGGATCTGGGGGATTTTTACGCGAATGAACTCAAGTTCAGACGAGAGGAAATAAAGACGCACTCCAGTGGTCTCATCAACTCTGCAGGTCGACTTTTTCAATCAATCCTGGGCACCAAAGCGGATACTTCAAGCCAGAAAAGCGCACGAGTTTCGGGTTTGGAGATTGCTGCGTTTACCAAGCAAAACATGGTTGCCCTTACCAAACATTTAGAAAAAAAAACGCTGACTCACGCAAAACGCTTACTGTTGGTTTCACAAGTCTCAAAAACTTCAGGGCAATACAATTTGACGCAAATGAGAAAACTGCTCATGCAAGCCTCGATTCCGCCCTGTTTGGGGTATTATAATGTGGCCAATATCAGAACGATTCAAGAACTCTATGGTCTTTATTTGGATCAGTTACAAAAACGAATGACTCAGGAACTGGAAAAATGCGACACGGCGATGATGAGGCTGGCGGATGAAGCGAAAGATGTGACCCCTTATAAAAAATTGAGGGTGCGTCTTAAGCGAAATCTGGATCTGATCGAAAAAACGATTAAAGGCCTGCCAGCGAAATTAAAAGAAAAAGATAAGGGCGATCTGTCGTTAACGATGGAAAAGCTGAATCAGGCGGTTGATGGTACGATCTCCTTAATCAGCAAAAACCTGGAACAAACCAGAAAAGACCTGGAAGATAAGTTGGTTCACCTGATTCGTGCAATGGCCGTCCTTCCCTTTCTTCATTTCGAATTGTTCGAACTTGCCAGATTTTCAGCTAATTTAGTTTAAAAAAGCCCTTTCCCCGCTTATTTAGAGGCTTATATTTATTTAAAGAAAATTCAGCAAACCGTTCTATTGTTTGAATGTGAATTTCCTGTGCAAAAACGGATGTCCGCGGAATTTCAAAAATGCCTCCAGGCTTTTGCTCTTGCCACCAAACAACTTGCTCAAATTTCAGAGCGAAATGTGGGACATCGTCAGATTCTGCTGGATCATGCTCGCTGCTGTCTTTTGGCCTACAGCATGAAAAACGCACTCAATATGCCTCCTGCCGCCTCTAAAAAACTGGTACAAGCCGGATTTCAGTCTTTGAAAAATTCTCAACTTCCACGTGAAGAGGATATCGGTAAGCTGCATGACCGATATCTGGAAATCATTGTTGCCTCCGATTAAAGTCTATAGACTTTCAGCTAAGTCTTTCCTGGGAATGCGGGCCTCCTACCCACATTCCCAGGACCAAACTTTTCTGGAAAAGTGTATCTAAAAATGAGGGGCATTGAGGTTTTTACGGATGATGGTGTGAAGCAAATTTTTGATTTTCAGATAAAGGGCCTGTTTTTCCTGACGATGTTCAGAAAAGAGTTCCGCGAACAGACGAAGTCCCATCATTCCCGCAAAAAACAGACACCCTCCTATCATTTCAACCCAACGACCGGGTTGGTACCAGTACAGATAGAACGGCCAGAGCAACGCTACTCCAAAAAGCACAAAGGAGAGCTCAAGGGGGGCCAGAATCGCTCTCCAGTTGAAGTCGAGCAACTTTCCATAAATCCGGTTGGTTCCCGTCCCGCCACCCATTCCCGCGGTTACAAACACCATGTCCGCTTTTTGGGTATACTTGCGGATATGCTCCAAACTTTCCTCTGCCGCCATTCGACCCTTCTCAGGTTTTCCTCCGGCGCCCAGACCTCTGGCACAATGATCTCCAATAATCAATCGGGCTTTTGCCTTTGATTTATTGAGATCCTGCAGATCGGTGTTGATCGCGACATACTCAACGCCACCCAACTGAGCTTCAATCATCCGGTTAACCGCATTTCCCCCACCCCCTCCAACACCAATAACCTTAATGACAATATTCCCTTGAGTGATTTCCTGTTGTTTCACTTTTACCCCCTCATTCAGAACAGCTTTTACATGGGGTTTCTGTTTTGGGTTCTCCAAAAAATCAAACATCATTTTTTCCTTTCATTGACCCGATACACGACAGACGAGCATAATAGTGACCAATCTTAATACTTTGAAACACTGGTTTCTACGCCTACATCTCATGCAAAAATAAAGCCGTAAACGGGATGTTCCGTCGTCTGCTCCAGGTTTTGTAGGTGAAGTCCCAGTATGCACTTGAAATATTAATTTTTTAATTCATGCTGAGAGCAGACCCTTCTAGAGTGGAAGAAGAAACTCTGGATTACACACTTCTGAACCATCCTAATAGATGTTCATTTAAATAAATTCAGAAAACTCATCCTGTTGCGTGATCCGTTTAAACAACGCTGTTTCAGGAGTGTCAAAGCTTGCTTTGACCAGAAAGGCGAAGGCCTTTCTTTGGCTTTGGCCAAAGCAAGCTTTGGCACTCCACAGTCTGGGTTAGACTCAAATGAATTTATTTAAATGAACGTCTATAGAACCGCGATTTTCCCATAATTCCCAAAATGAGAGGAGCAACAATGAGTAATAAGCTTAAAAAACTACAAAACCGTAAGAGAAAGATTGAAGCGCGGATTGATGAAAAGTTGCGAAAGCAGCATAGAATACTACGTAATTGCCGATTGTTTCAGTTGGGGCTGGAAATTGAAAAGAAACTCGGCACCTTTCATTTCCCAGTTGACACTGTGTTGTCATTCCCGCGAACGCGGGAATCCATCTTCAGTCCGTAGCTTCTGGATTCCCGCGTTCGCGGGAATGACAAAGACTCGTTCAAACTGTAAACTACTTATCCAGGATTTTGAAAGGTGCCAGAAACTCAAACAACAATATGCGGTTGAGATTGCTAGTTATGATGGTAAATCATTTGAGAAACTACTCAGTGCCTGGGCCATGAAACTCCCCGATTTGCCGCCTTTGGGAGAGGATGCGAAGCCACAGGAAACCACGGAAACACAAGCGAGTGTTTAGGAGAGGGAACGTTTATGCGTACAATTATTACGACAACGGCTTTGTTATGTTTGAGTAATGTCTTTATGACTTTTGCGTGGTATGCGCATTTAAAGAATCTTTCCGGGAAGCACT
>JBBCAX010000321.1:0-3381 GCA_051382335.1 Deltaproteobacteria bacterium TL4 | reverse complement strand
CCAGTGCCGCATGATCGGTTCCCTAGCATTGAAAGCCATTGGCTTTCCTATAGGGGGCTTTCACCCCATCAGATCACGCCCATGCTGGGCGTACACAAACGCATTGACTGGACACCCCACAGCCGTTTTTGGCACACGAAGACGGCTCAACAGGCGACGATCTCAATCGGGTGCCAGTCATGCTAAGCGTTAGCCTTTTGACCAAATTTGGAAATTATGAGAGAAGTAACCAAGATTAAAAACTATCACTTTTTTCTGGGGAATTTAGCATTTTGGATTGTAGTGTTTTTTTATAGTGGTTCTCATTCAAATCTTATAGGCCTCGTGGCTTTAATTTTTATCTCCATTGCCGTCATAGGAACTACTTTTTTGGGACAAATTGTAGTTTACTTAATCATCAATAAACGATCACTCTCAACGGCGTTCAAAGCATTTTTCTTTTCAATTCCGACAATTATTATGGCTATTAGCCTTTTATTTTTAATGATAGTCGATCAGAAACCAAATCAAAAAACACATTCTTATTCCTTTGACCGTCAATATTTTCTGACAGTTTCCGAAAAGGAAAATTTTTGGACGTTCAGGATTTATGAGCATCATAATCAGTTAAAATATGAGGACGATTCTACTTTTTCAGGCTATTTCAAAGTTTATTGGATATGGGATTATCACAATCGTCTTTGGCTCTATAATAGTGATGATCAGTGTGTATATTTTTTGGAACATATAGATGGTCAGTGGCAAAGATATAAATGGGGATATAAACGAGAAAAAGAAACTTCAAGATTGTTATATCCTCCTGATTCAGTTTATCCACCTTACGTAACATCTAATTCACAGAACGAATAAAAACAGAGAGGCATTATGGCAGAAATAAAAAAAACGATTTTTAAATGGGCATTGGATAAAGTTTGGAAACAAAAATTCTCGCCTGATCCAGAAGGAGCACCAAGAGCAAAAGAATTAATCATGTGGTATTTCTTCGGAAAAGGTAAACCTTTCATCAGAAAATCAGGGATTTGGTCTGAATACATGCGAACTCGTCCTATGATTCAACAAGCAATGAATACTTTTTATTCAGGATTAGCCCAAGAAATTTGTCAAAGTGAGAACTTATCAGGAACTTTTGATCAGTCTGTAGGACATGTTAAACTCATGGGGGAGGCAATGGCGATCACTTTGAGCACGGGAACGGTGACTGTAAAAGGGAGCTATCAAATCAAACGAGAAGTAGGGTTTTGTAACGTGTTTTTTCGAGGTCAATGGACTTGGCGCGATAGAGGAGATTTACATGATGGTAAAAATACACTTTTAGATAGTGGAGATGTCATTGAAGATAAAACCTTAAAGAAATGGGGAGAAATTCTAGGAGGAATGGAATTTGATATAGAAATTTCATGGAAAAAGGACATGTCCATTCATCTCAAGATTCCCGATAAAAAAGTTCTGGATATCCGAAAGGATAAGAAAACAGGGGCAATCATCGAGTATCACATTGAAGGGGTAGGGTGGGCGTCTAAATCCCAGGCTATAGAGCTTGCTAATGCGAAAGAACTGGATGTTGTATTGGTAAGGAGCAAGCGTGGAACTTACTTGCGTTCAAAACCTGATAACTCCGTATTCAATAATTTCTCCCAAGCGACGACATGAAAAAAGGCCAATCGGGTAGGTAGCGGTTTTTCTCCGCCACCTCCCACACCACCGTACATGCGGCTGAAGCCTACGGCGGTTCGTAGAAATCATCGCGCTGTCGCGGGATAGTGACCCTTGATCCAAAGTTGTCTGATAGAAACAACTCCGCCACTCGCTTTGGGAATTTCAACTCGTTTGGACGGTTGAGGAAAATACACCCCCGCCAAAATTTGTTGTTTAAGATCCTTCCACTTGGGGCGGACAAGAGCGGGAAAGTTTTCCACACTCATGCCGTCGATTCCAGGCAAAGCAACTATAATCATGTCAAATCCTTCATAGAACGAAATGAGTGGTTTTTGACTAAAAAAATTGAACGAACGACTAAGAGAATTGACGTTCAGCAGGGAAAAAAGTTAAAGACGGCATTTTTACCACCCCAAAAACGCCCGTTGTCCGTGGCAGTCCAAAGTATGACACCGAATCGAAGGAAACCGCTTATGTTTGATAGACTTGAAACACACTGGAGATAGGAATGACTGAAAATTTATAATTGGAAAAAACCCTTTGGCAAGCTGCTGACAAGCTGAGGAACAACATGGATGCCGCTGAATACAAACATGTAGTTTTGGGTTTGAGCTTCTTGAAATATATCTCAGATGCTTTTGAGGAACTCTACGAAAAGTTAAAAGCGACAAAACATGAAACAGGAGCCGACCCTGAGGACAATACCCGTGCATGAAATGAATGATGCTACTCTTCACAAATGTCCTAAGGAGTGCCAAAGCTTGCTTTGGCCAAAAATGCGAAAGCATTTCTTGTTATTTGGGCCAAAGCAAGCTTTGGCACTCCTTAGTGAGAGGTTCGATTCATTTCATGCACGGGTATTGACCCTGAGGACAAGGACGAATATACAGCCGAACGAGTTTTTTACGTGCCACCGCAAGCACGTTGGAAATGGTTGCAAGGCAGAGCCAAACTGCCAACTATCGGAAAAGACATTGACGAAGCCATGGACAGCATTGAAAGAGATAATACTTCCTTAAAAGGTGTGTTACCCAAAGACTATGGCCGACCCGCACTTGATAAACAAAGACTTGGAGAATTGATTGACCTGATTGGCTCAATTACTTTGAGCAAGGGTGGAAACGGGAAAGGGAAAGACGTTTTGGGCTTTGTCTTTGAATATTTTCTGGGGCAGTTTGCGGATGCCGAAGGCAAAAAAGGCGGACAGTTTTATACTCCGCAAAGCATTGTAAAAATACTGGTAGATATGCTTGCGCCTGAACCTGAAAAAAGGGGTTATGACGGCTGTTGTGGTAGCGGCGGCATGTTTGTGCAAAGTGAACGCTTCATTGAAATGCATGAACACCGCAAAGGCAAAATTTCAATTTTCGGGCAAGAGAGCAATCCAACCACTTACAAATTGGCTAAAATGAATCTGGCCATTCGAGGCATTGACGCCAAAATTGAATTAGGCGATACGCTGAAGGATGACAAATTCCCTGAATTGAAAGTGGATTATGTCATTGCCAACCCACCATTCAACGTCAGCGATTACAATATCAACAAAGCTGAAACCCACAAATGGAAGTATGGCGTGCCACCTTCGGGAAATGCCAACTACGCCTGGCTGCAACACTTTGTCAGCAAACATAAGTGTTCGTGTTTTAAATACTATGATTTCAATCACATAAACAGCCACCTTCTTTATATCCCGCTCCTCAGTTCTCTATCCAATCGCATCAAGGA
>JBBCAX010000320.1:0-2072 GCA_051382335.1 Deltaproteobacteria bacterium TL4 | reverse complement strand
CATCCCCTGTTTTTGCATAGGTGACGTAATGCTGGTTTTCCCAAGCTTTCTGCTCTTGTTTTCCGCTAAAATTCTGAATCTGGATGTAAGGAGGATTCCCAATCACCACATCAAACCCACTGCTTATTCCAAACATCCATTCCGTGTCAAAAAAAGGACTGCTGATATTTTGGTCGTAGGGATCCCAGCCAGCGAGTTGACAAGCAGTTTCATTGTCCCAGCCATTAGCGATCAGCAGATCGCCCATCTGCTCTCGCAGGGTTTTGTCTTCTTCTCGCAGTTTGCGTTTGGTTGGAGGGGTTTTAGCGGAAAACAGACGGTGTCGTACCTCTTTGAGCTTTTCTTCCAGGTTATTGAGTTTTTCATTCTGAAAAAGGGTTAACTCTTTGGGTTTGTCGATACCAATGAGTGTATTGGCAGCTACAAATTTGGTTTCCAGGTTGGGCAGAGGACGGATGCCGAAATTGTCTTTGGTCTTATCCGTTTTCTGATCAACAATGAGTGAAATGAAAAACCGGAGTTTGCTGATCTGGGTGGCGATAGGCTGAATATCGACACCATAGATGCAGTTTTCAATCAGGTAGAGTTTGCGGCCATAGTCGTCAGAATTGTTTTCAAACACATCACTAATTTCTTTCAGACGAGTTTCTCTTTCTTCTTTGTTCCCGATATTAAAGGCACCTTCGGTTTCTTTAACGGCTTTATCTTTCTGGAGTTCACGCCATTTATTGTTATTCGGGTCGAGTTTGTGGAGGATATGCGCCATCTTATGCAATATTCCCATAGGAAAAGCGCCGGAACCACAGGCAGGGTCCAGGATTTTGCAGGTGTCGATGGCATGGATTAAAACTGCTGTTTCGTTTTCATTGAAGAGATGTTCTTTTTCATAATAGCCTATGAGTAATTCCAGGCCGACTTCGGCATCTTCAGGGGGCATGTGGGCTTCTGTTTCCAATTTTTGTTTGAGATACGCCTTGATCGATTCGTCCACCATGTAGTTGACGATCTCCCGAGGGGTATAGAAGGAGCCAGTTTGCTTGCGTGCGGTAGTTTTTGTTTCGGGGTTATAGCTTGCCAAAAGATTTTCAAACACCCTGCCCAAAAGTTCAGGATCAAGGGCGATGTCTTCTTCAATCGGTGTATTTTCGGTAACGGTGAATTTATAGGATTTCAGAATATTGATTAAACCTTTTACTTCGGCTTGTTTGTATTTTTTGTCGTTATTCCCATACTCTCCACTTAAATCAATTTCTTCATCATTTCCGAAAAAAAGATAATCTGGAACAATCAGAAAATGAGGTTTGACCAAATTGTCTGAAAACCCATCAATATAGATTTTATCAGTCTTGTTATCCAAACAATCAAATAACCCTCCGTTTAGGAACGGGACGGTCTCATTGATTAATTCCAGAAACTTGTCGGGATTTTTAAATTTTTCTTTATAACGTATTAAAAAATTTGCGTCTCTGTCTTGGCCATAATACTCGTTTTTTTAAATCCTCTTTTCCTCGTATCTCCTTTTTCTAAAGGAACTTTAGGACAGTTGAGGGTCGCAAAGAATAAATTTTGAAGAATTGCTTTGTAATAGTTGCTATCGATATTGGTTTGTCTAAAAAGTCCTGTTTCATGAAATGGACTTAAATCTATTAACAGGTTTTCTTTAAGGTATTTAACATCAAACAGTTCTTCAGGAATTAGTTTTTTTTCTTTGATAAACCAAACAAACAATAATCGAGTCAATAAACCTCGACTTTGAACAATTTGCTCAATATTACTCCTGAATAAAATCAGAGACTTATAAAGTCGTATTAGAATTAATGATAGGTTTGGCCTGAAAAACGGGAAATAATAACCTTGCATTAATTCATTCATAAAATAAAACCACTGATATTATTGAATAATTAAAACTAAAACCATGAATCAAATGTTCAAAGTCCAGAATAAACAATACCTTCGCCAAATTTGTAGCAGTGTAAAACAAAAAAATCAGAAATGACCTGAAACATGAGGAACAATCTAATAGTCTGTTTGTGTACAAACAAAACAAACTTTTTAGGAGGAGTTCCCCATGT
>JBBCAX010000319.1:0-3228 GCA_051382335.1 Deltaproteobacteria bacterium TL4 | reverse complement strand
AGCGAGTGTTTAGGAGAGGGAACGTTTATGCGTACAATTATTACGACAACGGCTTTGTTATGTTTGAGTAATGTCTTTATGACTTTTGCGTGGTATGCGCATTTAAAGAATCTTTCCGGGAAGCACTGGCTTGTTGCCGCATTGCTCAGTTGGGGCGTTGCTTTTTTTGAATATTTAATTCAAGTGCCGGCCAATCGGATGGGATTTCAGGTCATGAATCTCGGACAACTGAAAATTCTTCAGGAAGTGATTACGTTAACCGTTTTTGTCCCTTTTTCCGTTTTTTATATGAAAGAAGAGCTTCGGTTGGATTATCTCTGGGCGGGGCTTTGTATTTTGGGCGCGGTTTTCTTTTTATTTCGACAAAAGTTGATGGGCTCCTGATTCATTCGTCAGTCAGGGGTTCCTAAAAAATGGCTCACGGCTTCACACAGAAGGATCATAAAGGATTTCAATTAACTCATAACTCTGTAGCGTACAATGCAAAATTGCAACAAGTGTCATCAGTGTCAAACAGAACAAATCAATACAGGTTCTGATCAATCGAATGTGGTGATCATCGGAAATATGAATGTGGGGAAAACAACACTTTTTTCCAGAATGAGTGGTAAAAAAAGATACACCATCAACTTTCCTGGTTCTTCCGTTATTGTAGAACGGGCCCCTATTCAAGGGAAGGAGGCCTTTGTTTATGACACTCCCGGGATTTACTCTCTTTTTTCAACCAACGAAGATGAACGAGCCTCCCGGGTTCTCCTTTTATCCCCTGAACTGATGAATAGCACACCTGGTATTATTCTGGTGGCTGATGCTAAAAACCTGAAACGTTCAATTGCTATCGCGCTCCAATACGCGGAATATGGCCTGCCGATGATCCTGGTTGTCAACATGATCGATGAAGCCGCATCAAGGGGGATTGAAATTGATTATAACGTTCTTTCTGAAAAGTTAGGGGTTGAAGTTTGTACGACCATTGCCAGAGAAGGCATTGGTGTGAATCAACTGGTATCCGCATTGGCTCATCTCCGTCCTGCTGAGGTTAAAACACAATATCCTGAAAGAATTGAACAGTTTATCGAGTTGCTTGAAAAATTACTCAACCCCCAAGACATTTCATCCCGTGCTCTGGGACTTTTGCTGCTGGTCAAAGATTCCGCCACGGAAGCCTATGTTCAGGAAATTTATGGGGAAGGGATGCTGGCTCAAGTTCAACAGTTGGCTGAAGACTTCAGGCTGGAAGAACCGGTGCCTGTCGAAATTACGCTGGGAAAAATCTATAACAAAGAAGCGACAAAAATTGCGGAAAGCTGTCAAAAAACAGAAGCTCCTTCCAAAAATCCCTTTATTTTGACGTTCGGTGATTGGTGTACACAACTTTCTACAGGCATCCCCATTGCGGTGCTCGTGCTGGCACTCATGTATTTGTTTATCGGCTCCTTTGGCGCGACTTTTCTTGTGGATACCATCAACAATGTGCTGTTTAATCAAAGGCTGATTCCCTGGGTTACTCGAATGGTGGAACCCCTCCCGAGTGCTTTTTTTAGGAATATGATTATTGATCCGGACTTTGGTGTGCTTCCAACAGGTGTTTTTTTAGCGATGGGCTTGGTTTTGCCTGTGATTTTCTGTTTTTACATCGCTTTTGGAATCTTGGAAGATTCCGGCTATTTGCCTCGAATTGCTATTCTTCTGGATCGTGTCTTTCAAAAGATAGGACTCAATGGCAAAGGGGTTATCCCTTTAGTGATGGGATTTTCCTGTGTCACCATGGCGGTTTTGACAACCCGGATACTCAACACAGAAAAAGAAAAGAATATTGCGTGCTTTTTGTTATTCCTTTGTATGCCCTGTGCTCCGCTGATTGCGGTGATGGTTATTATTTTGGAAAAAATGCCAATGTCCGCGACTCTCACTGTGCTGGGGTTCATCGTTTCCCAGCTACTCCTTGCGGGCTATTTAGCCAATAAGTTTTTGAAAGGCGGGGGATCCCCGTTGATTCTTGAGATTCCTGCAATGCGGGTTCCTAAACCTTGGGCTGTCCTGAAAATGAGTTCACTCAAAACCTATTTTTTTATGAAAGAAGCCTTGCCCGTTTTTATCATCGCTTCCCTTTTTGTTTACATTTTTCAGAGATGGGGCGGATTGCAGTTTTTGGAAAAGGCCTTGGGACCGCTCATTGCCACAGTGATGGGGCTACCGGAAAAAAGTATTCAGGTTTTTATCAAAACGATGATTCGCAGGGAAGCCGGTGCGGTGGAGTTGAATCATCTAAGACCGCTTTATACCAATCTTCAAATGGTCACCAATCTGTTACTCATGATTTTTCTTGCGCCTTGTATCAATGCGATTATTGTTCTTTTTAAAGAACGAGGCAGTCATGCGGCGGCAGCCATCATTGGCGCTGTGGTGGTATATGCGATTATCATTGCCAGTGTGATGAATCATACCTGCCAATGGTTAGGCATAACATTCACTTGAATTTCAGCCCCTAAACAATTGAAAGGAAGCAATATGAAGAGCCGTGACATCAAAAAGCGACTGGTGAAAGATCGCCCTATGTCTTCTCCCTCAAAAAAAAGGTTTTAAGATGCATGAACTACAAGATGAAATTCTCGAAGCGATTTGGAAGGCAAGCGAAAGCAAAAAATATTCAATCGCTGATATCAAGAAAAGATGCGCGGTAGATTTTTCAAATGAGGATCTCACTCAGATGGAAAAAGAAAAAATGATTGTCACTACTGCGGATAAGGTTCTTTTCTCAGAAGCGGGAAAGCTTTGTGCTGGAAGAATCATACGTCGCCATCGACTGGCGGAAGTGTTGTTGACCAGTATTCTGCAATTAAAAACCGCAGAAATGGAGGCTATTGCTTGTCAGGTGGAACACTATCTGCTCCCCGAAGTAGAGGAATCGATCTGTACTTTGCTGGGGCACCCTGAAGTTTGTCCGGATGGCCTTCCGATTCCCAAAGGATCGTGTTGTCACAGTGGTTTGAAACAAATCAATAACACAGTGACCAGTTTGGTTGAACTGGAACCGGGTGAAAGTGGAAGGATCACTTATATCAAACCCGGAAGTCACTCTAATTTACATCAGCTGATCAGTTTTGGCCTTAATCCTGGAGTTCAAGTCACCGTCCATCGTAAAAGTCCGGCCTTTTGTATCAAATATGAACATACCGAACTGGCGCTGGCTCAGGAAATCGCAAAAAATATTTTTGTTTGGAAAAC
>JBBCAX010000318.1:0-16852 GCA_051382335.1 Deltaproteobacteria bacterium TL4 | reverse complement strand
CTTTTTTCATGGTGGTATCTCCGATTGTGAGTTAGAAAAATACCAAAGATACCACAGTTTTCGTAAATTTATGACTCAATTCTCAAAAAACGAGGGATGAGGCTCGACTATCTGAAAACGGAGGTTAGCACCATATGTTTATTATATGCAACTGAATTCATTTAGGTTAAATCCCGAACACCTATGAGGAGGACTTTATGCCTTACGCTCCATTTCATGAAAAGTTTCCAGA
This sequence comes from Deltaproteobacteria bacterium TL4, assembly GCA_051382335.1. GTDB lineage: Bacteria > SAR324 > SAR324 > SAR324 > NAC60-12 > JBBCAX01. Next base: position 16,620 of record JBBCAX010000318.1, on the reverse strand, counting down.
TATTGCGGAACATGAGACAAGATCATTAACCATATATGGAGATCCTGAATTACCTGATGATAAATATGCATTTATAGAAGCCTATTGTGATGAAGAAAACTGTGATTGTCGTCGTGTGTTTTTTAGTGTTTTTTCAGAAAATACCAGAAAATGCTTAGCCGTCATTACCTATGGTTGGGAAAAACGGAAATACTACATTGATTGGATGGGGGATAACGATCCAAATGTAATAGACTCCTTGGTAGGTCTTAATTTGAATTTACTGAGTCCTCAATCCAAGTTTGCACCAGCCTTATTGAGAAAAATAGATATTGTATTAAAAGAGGATCCTCTTTATGTCGATAGGCTGAAAAAGCACTATAAGATTTACAGAACGGAAATTGACAAACAATACAAAACCGCACCTTTAGTTTCTCAATTTACAGTTGGCAGAAATGATCCTTGTCCTTGTGGATCAGGAAAAAAGTTCAAAAAATGTTGTATTGGAGAAGAAAACGCGTCCTAAGAACCCTACCGAGACGCCTCGTCGTCATATCCTTTATTGGTGCGATTCTGGCATTCGTAGGAGAAATGTAATGGAGTTATTTGACTTCTCGACAAAAGAAACGGAACACGTTATATTCAACTAAGGACTGTGAAATTGGGACGTTATTCCATAGGAAAGAGTCCCTCATGTTTCAATTGTTAAAAATGCAAACTGCTAAAAAACAGGGTGACAACCCATGATGAGACTGGAGATAAAAGTATGGATGCCACGTTAAATAAGTTGCTGCGTCAGACCGTTGAGAGGGAATCCTCAGAAGAAGTGATCCCCTTCACCGATTACTTGGAACTGGTCAAAAAAGAACCTTGGATCACACGAACCACGAATCAATTGTTGCATGACATGATGTTATCCAGTGGTGTGGAGCATTCAATCGTAGTGGGAAAACCAATCAAACATCGTTACAGTTTTTTTGAGGCTCCTCAAATGGTTGGACCGTTTGTCGTATTTGGACAGCAGAAAGCAAAAGAAAATCTGATTGAAAAAATTAGCAATGCCAGTCGGGGGTTGGAAGCATCAAAACGTTTATGGATTTTACTAGGGCCTCCAGGCTCAGCAAAATCACGCTCCATGGATGGATTAAAACATGCCTTGCATGAGTATTCCAGATCGGAAGAGGGAAAAACCTTTACGCTGTTACTGCCAACGGTGGATGAGCGTTTGAAGGATCGTGCGCTTTTTGAAGAAAAGGGAATCTTCTATATTCAAAGTCCCATTTTTGAACTTCCGTTACAGGTCATTCCCGCAGAAATCCGTCAGGAATTTTCAAAGGAATTGACAAAAAACGTCAACGCCACTTTGGTTCAAAAATGGTTGGACAAGCATCCTCATTATGACAATGAATTTAAAATACAGATAGAGGGTTGGATGTCCCCTTACTCTGAAAAAGTGCTGCATGATTTTATGCAGACCAAGCAGATCCGTCTTCCGGATCTCATTCCCTTTCTCAAAGTGAGGCGGATGTATTATGATGCCCGTACCAAGACAGGTATCGGTTCCTACACGCCACGGGATGAAAAAAGTCAGGAATCCGGGTCCTTAGTGGGAAATATCGACTATAGCCTCTTACCTCGGTTTGGGAGTGAATCCCACCCCTTGGTCCATGATTACAAAGGAGAATTGTGCTGTGGTGCCAATGGGTTTGTGGAGATCCATGAAATTCTCAAATTATCCGATAAATTTCTCTATGAATTACTTTTCGCCACTCAAGATCGATTTTTTAAACCTGAAGGTCAACCGCCCATTCCCTTCAATGGTGTGATTATCGGACATACCAATTTTCACGAATTCAACATGTTCATGGGCAATGCTTCGTTTGAGGCCTTACGCTCCCGTACCAATTTTATTGAAATGCCTTTGTCTGTGGACTATCGTCAGGAAGAGCAGATCTATGCTTTCACCTATTCGAATCAGCAAAAGAACTGGAGTAAAGAGAAAAAACACAGAGCTCATGTCGCGCCTCATAGTTTACCCATGCTGAGCTTGATTGCCGCCATGTCCCGACTTTATGAATCAAAACAAAATCCAAATTTAACGTTACTGCAAAAAGCGTTGATTTATGCGGGTCGAGCCGATAGTGGAGTTGATAATAACGTCGCCAAAATGATTCTGGAAGAATTTCAGTTTGTCAAACCCTCAGAAGGAACCTTTGGACTGGATCCCCGGTTTATTCAAAATGTGTTTGAAACCACAGAACATTTTCAAATCAATGAATATGCTGCAAACATCAAGAAGCTGCAAGAAGAGTCTGGTGATCATGCGATGTTGACCTCCATCGCCCTGGCGAATCCCTGTGTGACCGCCTTGGATTTATATGTACAAATTGAAAATTCACTCAAAGATTCCTTTGCCTCTCAAAAAACGAAACTGGGACATTATGTTGAAAAAATCCTCCCGCAAGCCAAGGGCTGGATCTTTGGACAAATTGCCAGTGATGTCTATAGCGCGATTTTAAGAGACGATTCGGTGGTTGAAACCACCTGGAAAAAATATACCGACCATGTCAGAGCGTATGCGCATAATGCTAAAGTCAAACATGATGTGACACAAACCGATGTTCAACCGGATGAAAAATTCATGCAGGTGATTGAACAGTATTTGGGCATTCCTGATAAAGAAGTTTTCCGTAAGGAGTTAAGTGACGCCATTTCCAGTGTGAATTACGCTGTGATTTTGGCGGATGAACCTTCTTACCAGAATGCCATCAAAAAGTTTGTGTTTGAAAATGAATTTAAATCGGGCGAGAACATGAAGCTACTGGGTTGGATCAAAAGTGGGACCAGCGCGGCAAACGTTAATGTTAAAGAACACGATCAACTCAATGAAACGATTAAGTATTTGGTTGATGTGAAGCATTATTGCGGGAAATGCGCTTTTCAAGCCTTAACCATTACCGCCAATGCTTCCAGCATACAAATATAATTCAAGAGCGATGAGTTATGAGAAAGGAAAATCATGCTGATATTTGACACTCTGGAATATTCAGAGAGACTACAAACCGTGGGGTTTACGTCGGAGCAAGCGAAGGTTCAGGCTGAAACACTAAAGACGATTCTTGATGACAACATTGCCACCAAACGCGATATTGAAGAACTTCGAGTGGAACTCAAACGTGATATTATGGGAAACACCCAGCATATTGAGGGTGTCCGAGTTGAGTTGAAACGTGATATTGAAGAACTCCGAGTGGAACTCAAACACGATATTATGGGAAACACCCAACATATTGAGGGAGTCCGAGTTGAGTTGAAACGCGATATTGAAGAACTTCGAGTGGAACTCAAACGCGATCTTGAGGAAATGGGCATGAAATTGACCATCCGCTTGGGGGGAATGATGGTGGTGGCGGTTGGTGCTGTTGCCACTTTGGTGAAACTGCTTTGATCCGATTTTTTCTTCCGTGAGGAGAGGAGAATCGGTACTATTTTTTGGATTAAAAGGGTTTATGGCGATAGATACCATTTCCTCAGATGAATCCGAAGGCGCGTTCAATGAGTTTATTCACGACCGGCTTGATGATTTGGTGAATAATATTCTCAATGAGGGCGATCTTTCCAATTATGGAGACCGCGGCAGTGATATTATTGTGGAAGTGGACGATATTGTCGCGCCGACCTTCATTTATGGAGAGGAAGGCGAAGGACAAGGCGCGGGAAAAGGGGGTCCTGGAAAAGACGGCGGGAAAATCCGGTTTAATGTTCCGTTTCAATACCTGATGGAACGGATTGCGGAAACGCTTAAACTTCCCAACTTAATTAAGGAGGGAAAAGGTAAGATCAAGGAAGTTTCACACGAATTTAAAACCTTTGGCCCCATCGGAGCCATCCTGGATAAAAAAAGGACGTTCAAACGAGCGCTCAAAACCAGTGTGGGTATTGGAGAATACGATCCTGAGCTGGGGAAATATAACATTCAAATCCGACGCAGGGATAAACGCTTCAAACAGCCGGTACGTGTAGAAAAACCCAAATTTAAAGCGGTTGTCTTTTACATGGGTGATATTTCCTACTCCACGTATGGAGAGCGTTTAGAGCTCGAAAAACGCCTGGTCAGCTTTATTCAAAACTGGTTGGATTTTAATTATGGCGCACAAAATGTGGAACACCGTTTTTTTGTACACGACGCGGAGGCCTATGAAGTCCAAAAGGAACAATTTTATAAGGTCGCCAATATTGGCGGAACCCAAGCCGCAGGAGTTTTTAAACTCGTTTATCAAATTGCGGTGAATGAATATGATCCCATGACGACTAATTATTACGGATTTTATTTTGGAGACGGAGAATTGTTTGATGATGACGCAAAAGAGATCGTCAACACGCTGGAGGGATCTATCCGTCCTGTGTTTAATCGAATGGGTGTCGTAGAAGTTCAACCAGGCCGATTGAGCCTGCTCAATCGACAAATTGCGACACAATTTCATCGTGATCCGATCATCCGACTCGGAGAAATTAACCACCGGGCAGAAACGATCGAAATCATTAAAACCTTGTTTCGAGAACGCAAATGAGACGGGTTCAAACGGATGCGGAACTCTATGAGTTAGAACTACGTGTGCTTCATTATGCCCATCAATTTGGGCGAACTTTGCCTGAGATTCGCTTCTTTATTTTGAACCGCATGGAGTTCACCTCCCTGTTGGAAAAACATGTCTATCCTACCAGCCCTATCAATATGTGGGAAGGCAAACGGATGGTGACTAAAAAATTCAGAATTGAAACGGGGCAGGAATCCAGCTTATATTATGAGGTGGTTCAAACCGGAAGTCCCTCCTATGCTTATCTGAATGATACCAATTCTCCCATGATGCAAGCCTCCGTTATGGCGCATGTCGTTGGGCATTGTGAATTCTCAGAATTGAATGTTTTAAAAGACTCCACTTCTGATCGGACAGAATATGTCATGTACCTGGTCCGGAAGGTTGATTTGGCTCGTCAACAGATGGGCGAAATCAATTATCGACAGTATTGGAATTCTTGCGAATCCGCCATTCCCTTAATGGCACCCCACTCTCAATACAATCTTGCCCGATCCATAGAAACAGATTCTATCGAACGGCACCAAGAACCGAAACAGACGCTATTGGAAGAGCAGAAAACGCCCTTAATGCAGCCTTATTCCCACACGCTTGAAACGCTGTTTCACGAAATTTCACCAGCGGATGTCCTCAAACGCGAACTTCAAACAAAAATCCGAAAAGAAACGATCAGCCGAAAAGGCTATAAACTCCGTAGCCCCTGTCAGGATGTGATTGGTTTCTTGAGAAACTACGCACCTACCAGTACGGCGGAAAGAACCCTATTGGATTATTTTTATACCGTTTATTCAACCCATGATTTTGTCATCCGGACCCAGATCATGAATGAAGGCTGGGCGATGTACTGGGAAAAGAAGATCATGCTTGAACTTTTTAAGGAAAAATCCGTCAAAGGAATTATCGATTATGCCAAGGTTTTTTCCGGAGTTTGCTACCCTCGGCCTTACTATCAGCGAAATCCCTATCATCTGGGTTTTTATCTTTGGAATCATATCGAAGAACTTTATAAAAAAGGAAAAGTTTCGCTGGACTTCTTGAAGGAAACCGACCAGGCCACACGAAAAGATTGGGACCGAGGTGATGACACTGATCCTTTGAAGAAAATGGAGCATTTGCTAAAAACAGTAACCGATTACGAGTTTCTGAGACGCTTTTTGACCCCTGAGTTGATCCATGAGTTTCATCTAAATCGAATTCATAAACAGGAAGCACAGCGCCTGGGAATTTCCGCAGAAGATGTGGTTCAGGAAAATGCGCAATGGGTTTGGGTGAATCCTGTCCCGATCAAGAAGGAAATGCTGAATTTTTTTACGCACTTCTACCGTCCCCGTATTTACCTCATTGATACCGATTTTCAAGATGGGGGGCTCTTGTTATTTCATCGAGATGATGGTCGGAAGTTACGCAAGGACTGGATCAAACCCACGCTGACCAATCTCAATATGTTGTGGAAGGGGCCGGTTTCCCTGATTTCTCGTAATTGGTTATACACCTTTTCTGCGAATTTGTTTAAAGAAACCGTGGTTACCGCGGTAACCTTCGACCAGATTGTCGAGCGAATGCACAAAGCGGAAAAACCCTTTAAGTTGTGAAATGCGCCATGGAAGAGTTTAACTATAAGGTATTACTGGGAGCTTCACGTAAAAAAAATCTTAAATTTACAGAATTTGTTGAAGCGTTTATTCAAAGCCCGGAAGGATACTTACACACCTCAGCCTCATTGATTTCCGAAGCGGTTAAATATTTTGGTTTTGAAATCGTCATTCGTAGTGGTGAGCCTGTCATCAGTTACAACGTGTTCAAAGATTTGTTTAATGGTGGCATTAATGCTGTTTTTGGACAGGAATTCTGTATTAAACACATTGTGGATGTGATTGACTCCGCGGAAAAAGAAGCCGGTCCCAACCGCGGAATTGTTTTGGTGGGTCCTCCCGCTTCAGGAAAGACCAATATTGTCGATTTGATGACCCAAGCCTTGGAAGAATATACCAAACAACGTTCGACCAGACTCTATTCTTTCTATTTTGAATTTCACAATGGCAATGGACGCAGCGTTGAAATTCGTTCCGCGTTTCAACATAGCCCGACGCTCCTGTTTCCCACTATTTTACAGATGAACGACGGAACGGTCAGTCGTCCCCGGCAGGAATTATTTGAATTCATCAACAGCAAGCGGGAATCCCGTAAGAAAATTATGATTCCCACTTATTATCAAAACGCGAACCTGGATAAGAAAAGTTTGGATATCCTGGAAGCGCTGATGCAAAATCCCAGGAATCAGGGCAAGTGTTTGTTTGATATCATTGAAGAATATATCAGAATTGAAGAAGTTGAGTTTTCCAACGCCCAAGGGAAGGGCATTTCAAACATTGATGATATGACTCATTTGAAGGTCCAGATTGAACCTTTTGATCTGAGAGACGAGGACATGGCGATCATCAATGCCCATATTCCTGGCAAATTATTATATCAATATGAGGGTGCGGTCGTCGGATCCAATCGGGGGATCTTACACGTCCATGACGCGTTTGGAGTGAATGGAGAAGAAAATCGCGAAATGGATTATAAGCCCTTACTCATGCTGTTAGGCAGTAATCGTGTTTCCATTGAGTCCACTCAGGCCTCTGTGGATAATACGGTCATTTTAACTACCAATATTGAAGAAATGGAGCTTTTAGACAGTCAACTGACGTCTTCCAAACTCTTGGACCGTATTGAAAAAATTCCTGTAAATTATTTACTGGATGCTAATTCTGAAATGGATATTCTTAAACGGGATATGTCGAATATGCGGCATAAATATGACGTAGACCCCAATCTGCTGAGAATTGCCTCCTATTATTCGGTGATGACGCGTTTACTTCCGCCTGCCAAAAAGAAATTGCCGGAAAGTTGGAGTGAGGCCAAGAAAAACCTGTTTTATGAAATTACACCCGAACAAAAATTGTTTATCTATTCTTCTTTGACGGAAGACCCCACTCATACCATTCAGAAGCTACCTCACTGGCATCCTTTTCGTAACGAAGCGCTGCGTGTTGGCCTCAATTTGTATGACGCGGATAGTTACGCCAAACATATCACACAGCATCCGGATGCGCTGCATCTCAGAAACAGTGATTTATTCACAGAGGATCAGTTAAATTTAATTGATGATGAGTTCATGAGACTTTTGTGGAATGAACATTATCCCAACGAAGGACGCAATGGGATCTCCATCAGGCAACTCCAAAATGTGATGCGTAATACCATCGCGAATTCTGATGGCCGAAAAATCCATGTGGGGATCTTTCTCAGTCAACTCAAACGAATTATTGACGAAGGATCCGATTTGCATCATTGGCTTTCCATTGATAACAAGTATCGAAAAGAACGGAAACCCATCCGAGCCAGGAAAATTGGCAATATTTCATTAAGAGAAGGCTTTGGCGATTATGGTGATTTTGAAGGGTTGGTAGCCGTGGTTAAGGCACTTTACTCCGCAACACTAAAAAAAGAAATTACGGTTTGTACGGTCGATCGTGACTCTAAACAAATAGAAGGGGATCTGCGTCGTTACCTTCAACATGCGCTGCTCGCACGAGCCATTCATAACAAAGCCTTTTCGCATGTAATGATTCCGCAATACTCCTTTATTGATCCGATCTCCGGGGAAAAAATTGAAGAACCTGACCTCAATTATATGTCTTCTATCGAAAAAATTCTTGATGCGGAAAAAAATCAAAATTTATTCCGTCAGGAAATTGCACAAAAATTTTTGGATTTGCAAGCTGACGGAGAATTAAATTTAGAGCCTGGCAAAACGATTGTTTCTTCCAAAAATGATAATTTGTTGACGTGCTTTGCAAAAGAGCACTCCGTTATGCTTTCTCATCGTAAGGTTGACGAACATATCAATCCCGAACTTCTCAGGAACGCCTTCTTTTATAAGCAGAATGACACGGCTCAGTATGAGAGTTATCCAGAAGAAACCAGAAAATTTACTGAAAATATTATTCGAAATATGTGTGCCCGCTATCGTTATTCCAGGGCCATTGCCCTAGATACGATTGTGTTCGCGCTACGTAAGGATATTATCTCTTTTAGCGATATATTGAGTTGATTAGGTCCTCCTTCCGCTCTGTCATAAAGCTGTTTGAGTTTTTATGACAGAAATCATTTTTTTACTCCCCTGATAGTGGCACAGTTTTTGTTTCATTTAAAAATATCAGCACCTCACACCTGTCATAAGGATCACTTTCTGAATTTTAAGTGACGTTGAATGAAGGCCTTCCTTCACAGCGAGAGATCCTCTTTTTATCTAAAAATGAACCTTAATCTTACATAATTAAAATATGAAAACAAAGTATCTCATCCTAATGACTTGTTGCTTCAGTTTCATGAGCGGTATTCTTTGTCAGAAGGTCTGGGCAGCAAAAAGGGCTTCTTATTCTTTAGAAGAATTCACCTATGGCCAAAATGACACGATGCGTGTTGGATTTGTCAAAAAAAGAATTATTGTACAGATGAAGCCCCGTGTGGGAGAAGGGGCTTATGGTTTTGCCCGTAGAGTGATGAAAGACTGGAAGAACAATTTTCATCAAATTAAAAAATACAATCGAAACCCTACGATGAGGAGTGGCCGCTATGTGACCTTTCCTTTGAAGGTGCTCAAGGATTCTATTCGCGGTACCGCGTTAAAGGCTTTATTTCCTAATGACACGAGTGATAAAGAAGGTTGGTCCCATCGGGTTGTCTATGATGGCGAAACCTTGAGTTTTATCGCGGCAATCTTTACCAAAACCGCTATTAATGCAGAAAAATTAGCTGAGTTCAATCAACTCAAGAAGAGAGGAAAGAAATTATTCAGAGGAGATACGATTCTCATTCCTTGGGAATGGATTAAAGAGGAATTGGAGTTACAACCTGTTGCGGTAAAACCGCCTTTGATGGTCAAAAAAGATTCATCCGGTAAACGTTACGCCTATTATCGTTTACAAAAGGGGGAAGCGATCTATTCCTCGGTAATCATTCGTTTTACGGGACGTATGCTGTCCGACGACGTTAATCTTATGGCCAAGGAGTTGTTGGCGTTAAATCAAATCCCTGATGCCAGAAGGATTACGCCTGGTACCGAGTTAAAAATACCGTTGGAGTGGCTCAGTGAAGAGTATTTGAACACCAATGCTCCGGTGTTGGTCTCTCAACCTTCAAAAAAAGTCGAAATTATTCACAAAAAAGCTTTCAGAGCTGAACTCGAAGCAAAGTATCATATCATTTTAGATGCGGGTCACGGCGGGATTGATCCGGGTGCAGTGGGTGGTTCCCGAAGTCGAAATGATCTTGTATTCGAAGATGAACTGGTTTATGACATCAGTCAACGGATGATGAAAATGCTAAAAACCCAAGGCTATATTGTGCATCCAACCGTTCAGGATACGGACCAACAAGGTCCGACGATGCATTTACTCACTGAAAAAGATCAGAACGAAGTCCTCCTCGTTCATCCCCGATACCGGATTCAAAATACGAATGTGGGAGTCAATATGCGTGTGTATTTAATCAATCATCTGTATCAACAATTGACTCTCAAGGAAAAAATTCCCAAAGAGCATATTATTTTCATGAGCATTCATGGCGATGCACTTCATCCCTCCCTACGTGGAGCCATGGTTTACTATCCTGATGCGCGATTAAGAAAGGGGAGGTTTCATTTAAAAAAACAAATCTATCGTATGCACCAAGAATATCAAAATGAGATTAAGTTCTACGATCAGGAAAATCGAGCTTCCGCGGAACAGAGCCTTGCGTTTGGTAATAGTATCATTTCATCCTTCCGTGATGAGGGACTGACAACACATGCGCAAACGGCGGTACGAGGATATCGCTGGAGGAAAAACATAAGAACCTTACCTGCGATTTTACGCTATAGTAAAATTCCAACATCGGTACTTGTCGAAGTTGCCAATATTAAAAATGCTTCCGATCGCCAGGCCATTCTGAAAAATCAGTACCGTCAGAAAATCGCCAAAGCGCTGGTTCAATCCATTCATAAGAGATTTCAAAATGCGAATGCGCCCCAAGTGGCTCTTCGCTGAGCAAGGAACATTCCGGAGGTGATTATGGATCAGAGATCTTTTGGATTAAAGCGATAACCAACACCATACACGGAATTGATGATTTCTAAATGGGGTAGGTATACCGCAATTTTTTTTCGTAAATTTTTGATATGTGTGTCGATAGTCCGGTCATAACCATCAAAGTCGTAGCCCTGAACTTGATTGAGTAAATCATTCCGTGGAAAAACTCTGCCAGGATGAGACATTAATGTTTTTAATAAGGCAAATTCATTGGGCGTGAGTTTCAGTTCCTCATCATGGATCCGCACCTGTCGAGACGTCTCATTCAAGACAATCGGACCTACGGTCAGTAAGGTTTCTTGATATGGAGCGGAAGGATGGAGTCTTCTTAAAACCATTTTTACTCGTGCAACCACTTCTCTTGGGCTGAACGGTTTACAAATATAGTCGTCGGCTCCGAGCTCCAATCCCAGCAAACGGTCAATTTCTTCTGTTTTTGCGGTGACCATCAAAATAGGGACTGTGGAAAAATTTCGAATTTCCTTGCAGACATCAATCCCATTTTTGCCAGGAAGCATAATATCCAGCAAGATCAAATCGACAGCATGTGATTTAACAAAAGGAACCACTCCATTTCCGTGGAATAAACAGCTCACCTCAAACCCTGCCTGTTCCAAATACTCTTTAAGAATTGACGCAATCTTGTGTTCATCCTCAACCACAAGAATATGATTGAATGCCATTTTTTCCCGTTTTGATAATACTTAGGACTTCTCCAACATGGACGCCAAATCTTCTTTTGAGGGAGCAAACCAATAAGAACTGGTTACCGGCTTCGAGTATTCAACAATTTTATCATAAAGTTTATCCTCGGTCAGGCCAAACATTCGTTTTAGTTGAATACTGATTCGGGAGATTTCACAAGCAAAGGCAATAAAATACAAACCGTGTTCTGTCGCAGAACCATAAGGTGCACTGCGACGATAGATTTTCATAGCTTTACCATCCACCGTCACATCCGTACGGCTTACATGGGAATCCTTCGGCATAGCGTCCCCCTCTAATTCAATACTGTCCACTTTGGTTCTGCCTATGATTTTTTCCTGCTGTGTTTGAGATAATGAATTGAAAGCCGCCAAATTGTGTACCCACTTTTGGGTTAAAACATAACTACCTCCAGCTCCGGTTTGCCTCTCAGGAATGAGCGCGGCCCGTTGACGATCATCGTCTTTTGGGTTGGCAGAACCATCAATAAAACCAATAAGATCTCTCGAATCGTGATAAGTAAACCCTGCCAGATCCAATTTCAGAACTGCGGTTGCTCCCATCGATTTTTGAATGTTTAACACCTGATCGAAATTATCATCATGATTTTTACTATGAATCCAATAAAATATATCCCGTTGAGTCGAAGGAATAGAAAAACCATGGCTTCCCTGAAGTTCTTCAAAATCTTGTAATTCTCCAGGTTCCCATTGCGGATTTAAGTAATTCCAGGTTTGTTTCCCAAAAGCGATGATGATCTCAATATCTTTGGATTGCCGCTGAAGCGCCCCTCGAATCGCACGTTGAAGAACCGGAATCGGTGTTTTTGGATCTCGCTGATATTCCAGATAGTAATACTTGTGACTATCCTCCCTGAAAATTCCATCCTGCGGTGTTGGCATATTTTCTCCTTCTCGAAGAAGTCCCTTTGAGTTGGTTAACCAGTTTTGAGACTGAAAGTTTTGGTGGATAATTCACTAAAAGATGAACATGATCCGCCTCACCGTTAAATTCAACACATTGGGCTTCCAGTTTTTGACAACTTTGGGTAAAGATATCTTTCAAATGATCCAAAATCATTTTGTTAAAAACCGGTCGTCGGTATTTGGTCACAAATACAAGATGAACATGAAGCAGAAAACCCGATGTTTTCCCGTGTCTTAAATCTTTGGAATTTGCCATAACGTCCTTAAATCCATGCAAGTATTAAAAGCCTTCCGGTTTCGACTGGAACCACATTCCTCTCAATTGAAGAAATTGGCCCAATTCGCCGGATGTTCCCGGTTTGTTTGGAACAAGGCTTTAGCTTTGCAAAAAGGCCGCTTGGAACAACATGAATCTGTTCTCACCTATACTCAATTGGCAAGTTTGCTGGTGGAGTGGAAAAAAGAGGAGGAAACCTCCTTTCTGAAAGACACCCATTCGCAAACCCTGCAACAAACCCTCAAGGCATTGGATCGCGCCTTGTGGGATGGATTAAAACAAGAAAAAGGACTTCCCCGATTCAAGAAAAAAGGGATTCATGACTCTTTTTCCTATCCGCAAGGATTCAAATTCAACGGGGAAACGGTTTTTCTTCCCAAACTCGGTTGGGTTCCCTTCCGCCAGTCGAGGGAAATCGAGGGAATCCCGAAAAACGTCACGGTTTCCCGACAAGGCAAACACTGGTTTGTGTCGATTCAGGTGGCACTGGAAATCGCTGAACCTCAACACCCAGCGACCGCCGCAATCGGCGTGGACATGGGAATCGCCCGATTCGCCACCTTTTCGGATGGTGAATCCCTGAAACCATTGAACTCGTTCAAAAAACTGGAAAACAAACTGGCGAAAGAACAAAAAAATCTGTCTCGCAAGGTTAAATTTTCCAACAACTGGAAAAAACAAAAATATAAAGTCACTGATATTCATATTAAAATAGCGAACACTCGTAAGGACTTTCTGCATAAGGCTTCCAATGATCTCAGCAAAAACCACGCTGTCATCGTGCTGGAAGATTTGAAAGTATCCAACATGAGCGCGTCGGCCAAGGGAACCGTTGAGAATCCGGGAAAAAACGTCAAAGCCAAGTCCGGTCTCAACAAGTCCATTCTCGATCAGGGATGGTATGAGTTCCGCAGACAACTGATCTACAAACAACAATGGCGAGGAGGAAAGGTCATTCTGGTTCCTCCAAAAAACACCTCCCGTCGTTGTTCAGTCTGCGGTCATACCGAAGAAGGCAACCGCCCGTCGCAAGCCCTCTTCCTCTGTTTGAAATGCGGACATTCCGAGAATGCCGATGTGAACGCCGCTAAAAATATTCTGGTGGTCGGGCAGGCCATGTCAGCTTGTGAAGATATTAGGCCGCTTGCGGTCTAAGCCCAAGAATCCCCTTCGTTCACGAAGGGGAGTGTCAAACAATGATATGGCTGCAAGAAAGGAACCCACTCCTCAAAAATTTCTTAAGGAAGATTTGGGGACCATATTATGGTTGAACCATTACGAGAAAGCAAAGGAACATGCAATCAATAAAACCATTTTCTAACGATATCTGGACTGTTGATATGCCGCAACGGTTTCATGGCATTCAATTAGGCACACGGATGACTATAGTCCGTTTTCCCAACGAAAACTTGTGGGTACATTCACCTGTTGCGGTAACACCTGAAACCGTTGTACAAATGAAAGAGCTTGGAAATGTGGCTTACATTATTGCCCCAAATCGTCTGCACTATCTTTACGTTGCCGGTTTTCAAGCTCATTTTCCTGAGGCAAAGACCTACTTTGCGCCCAAACTTGCGAAAAAATGCCCTGATCTTCGGTGTGACGTAGAACTGACGACTCAGATTCCCGCGGCTTGGGCTGACGTGATGGATCAGCGACTCATTGAAGGAATCCCCCGTTTCCAAGAGGTCTTTTTTCTTCACAAACCTACCCAAACCCTCATTGTGACCGATGCGATTTATCATCTGGGCTCGATACCTTCCCTGATGACCAAACTCATTGCGTTAGTGTCACGGAGACTCAAACCAACAGGTTTGTTCAATGACCGCCAAATCCCCCTGGTGAAAGATGACAAACTGGTCTCCGACTCATTACGACAGATCCAGCAGTGGGATTTTGACAAAATCATTATGGCTCATGGAGCCAACATTCAATCCCATGGCAAAGAAATATTTGAAGCTATTTATCAGGACCTCCTGACCGAAAATACACAGGGTAGACCCAACCTGTAAAATTCATCACTGATGAGAGCTTACAATGGTGTCAACCTTTTTATTTCTTGTTGACAAAATATATTTCCGTTTGTTAAGGAAGAATTAGACAGAGTGTTACTATAGTGTTTCAGAAAAGTATTTTAGGCTGGGAGCGCATGCGTCCCGCCTGCTTTTGCGGGCAAGATGCCCACGTTCCCAGGAAAGACTTATCTGAAAGTCTATAAATCTCCCACTGACCAGTTACTAACAAGAAGGGGAATTTATGCGTCAAGTTATCATTTTTGGACTCATCATCATTGGAGGCATATTCGTTGGATGTGTCGAAGATCCACCTAAGTATGGTGTCAAAGGACTTAACTTCACTGATAACAATTTTGCTTTGGGAACATTATCAGGTACCCTTAAGATTCAAAGGGCTATTGATGAATCGGATATAGATTCTTATGAGGTAGAATTAAATATAGACCGAGGCTACAGCGAATCCATTTACATTGCGTCTCTACCCAAAGCAGGCCAAGACTTAAGTTATAATTTTTCAAATTTCCACCTCCCTGATTATTATCGTGTCGATCAGAAAACACTAGATTATCTTAAATGGAGAGACCGTCCAAGATAATGGTTATGAGACTAACATTAGTGAAATGTTAGAAAATACATTTTCTAATGATCAAAATTCCACTTACAAATATGGATTAATATACAATCGGGATGATTTTTTAAAGGGTGTAAAATCAGCGCTAGGTCAATATTTTGATGAGTATCAAGAATTAGTTTTCGGTGCTTGCGTACTCACAACAACAGAAATGAATTATCAGTTTAGTGTTAAAACCAGCAATGAATATGGATCCAATAATAAAAACTCTGAAGGATTCCTAACCATTGAAGACCATTTTTTACCTCGTGGTTCTGCTAAAAGTGTCAAATTTTCTGATACAGATACCGATGAAGGTGAAATATCGGGTCTAGTAGAAATCCAAAAAGCCAATATTGAAGATGCATTAGCCCAATATGTCCTTTATTGGGGAGAAGCTCCAACACAAAAACTCAAGGATCATGATCCCATTGTTGCACTAAACAAAACAGGAAATGGTCTTTCCTATGAAATTTATCCCGATACCATAATTCCAACAAACGTGACTCATCTCCTTGTTATTTCAAAAAATGAATATGGAGAAAATTCGATAGGTACAAGTATTAGCTTGATGGACTTAGGAGCTCCCACTCTCGTGGGGCCGTTACATTCTTCAACCGAAATGGTTTGGTTGAGTCAAAATACTTGGATTGATTTTGATGTTGAGGTGAAAAATAAAAGAAGTGAACATTCTGTAATTTTAATGGGATATGACGCTAATAATTCTGATTCAAAAGGGGATGGTTGGGATGTGGATGAAGTCGTTGAGTTTCAAGAGGACGATACAGGACGCTATCATCTTTCGATGGACCTAAACGGAGCAAATCATGGAGTTGGACTTTTTAAAGCCGCGATAATGAATTTCGCGACGAAAGAAATCATAGCGGAAAGCTCGAAAGTCATGATCCAAATATTAGACGATTCTTTGGTTGAAGCAAAGGCTTTAATTGATAAGATTTCTGGGGGAGAATTAGTATTCTCCGATGGAACCCAACTAACTATTCCTCCTGATTCGTTAAGCGAAAATACTGAAATTACTATCCGTAAAGATCAAGAAAACGCTTTCATTTTTATAGAGTCGAAAACGTTGGAATCAACTTCAACTTTACGCGTCGCCCAACGCAACTTTACAAGTCAGAATACGTCTCCTATGACTCTTAGCATCCCTATAACTCCTTATCTTCAATCGCTTTCTAATTATTATTTGAATTTCAATTATTATGGGAATGGTGTTATTCAAACTTTGAAGAGCGTTCCCGCAAGTACCCACGGCTTTCTCATAAAAAACCAACTTGACAAAGTATATTCATAAAAAAGGGTTCGGAGTCCCTGCAATTATCAAGATTCTCTTTCATATTTTTCCCACCAAACTTTTTAAAAACACCAAGAACACA
>JBBCAX010000317.1:0-3774 GCA_051382335.1 Deltaproteobacteria bacterium TL4 | reverse complement strand
CTGAATATTATGAGGGCGAATAACGTAAAAAATATTAGCAAAGAACTATTTGAAAATGCGCTGGATATGGAAAGAATCTTAAATTATAAAGGTATCGGCATAAATTACGCCAATTAGAAGTGAACAGCCCTGAGTCGGTTATACGCTGGAATTTCCTTAATACACGGTACGCAATAGGTGGCGAAGAAATTCAGAACCACCACATTTTTTGTAACTTGCGGCACATACTCCCCCTCTTTTTCAATAAATTTTCCCTCCGCATCCTTGAGATAGGATAACTCCCGCATCAACCGGTTAACCTTCAAAAAACCTTTTCCCATTGCGTCCTTGCCAGATAGTTCAGGCGCTTTTTTTCCGATCAAGCCCTCCGAAGCATAAGCGTTCAAGGTGGACAGGATCATCAAGACTAAACAAAAGAAAAGCCTTCTACTTCGTTTCTGACGGATTGGTGTCATCGTGTTCCTCTTGTGATAAAGTGATAGAAATGACGATTCTCAGTCTGTTTTCTATACAGCAACGATTAGAGAGATGACAAGACGAATCTGCAATCAGGAGATGACTGGAAATTAGCGAACGGCAAGGGCGAAACCGTGAGGGATCGTCTGAAATCGCTGAGAGCGACTATTCAGGGAGGGATGGGATATTACGTCATAGGGCTGAAATATGTTTATCAGGAGAATTTCTTTGATGCAAAGTATGAAATGTCGAAAAAAAGCGTGGGTCTGCCTTACCGTCAATGCGGAGTTGTGCTAGAATCTACCTCTGACCTCCGCTTGGGCACAATCGGCATATCCCATTTATTCTTTAAGATGCTCGACGTTTTTCCTTTTGAGAAGTTTCGATTGTTCTCAACGTTACTCCCCATTTTTTCAAAACCTCATCAGCTTCTTGGGCTCTCTTCCTTGTTTTCTCATCGTTAGAAAGCGCTTTCCAATTTTCTCTTTCAAGTTGGAGTGATTCTCTCCATTCCCATACTTCTCTTAATGCTCGGTCAACCTTCATCTGTATCCTTTTCACTTACTTCATAGGGGGTGATTAGTTGAAGTGGTTTGGTAAATCCATTAAGCAAATTGATTGCTTGTACTTTTTCCTGCTTGCGAAGACTTGCAATGTGTCTCATATTCCAGCTTACCACAGCATTCAATTCGTTTACAGTAGCAACTGCAATATGGGTTGCATCCGCAATGGATTTTTGAGGTAGAATCTTTTGGAAAATATATTGATTTGCAAGAGACTCAACTTCATCATCAGCATGCAAACGAACAGGATTGAACTTGGCTATTAAACCAGATAGGCGTTCTTGTTCCGCTTCACTGGCTCTACTGATTTCTATCACTACCATGTCAGAAATATAAATTTCAAAATCACTATTGGGAAGGTTTTCAAAGAATTGAACTGTGATTTCTTTCTTCTCTGGTGCATCATCAGCGTAATAAAAGTTCCATACAGATGTTTCAAGATATAATTTTAACTTTGCCATAATGAGTATAAATGAATTTTCGTTTTGAAAAAAGGTTGTTTGACACACTGAGCCGAGGGCCCAACGGACTAGAAGTTTCATGGAGCGAGGAACGAGCCTCCATTAAATTTCTTGTTGAACTAAACCGTCTGGATTGGCTTATTTCTACGTCTAAGGAAATTCAAATAGGTTTGTGGAGGTCTTTAACAATAAAAGTGGGGAAAGTAAAGTGAAAACGGGATGATTTGAAGTTAATAAAAAATAAAAATCGGAATAAAAATCGTTGAAATATCGCAAATCGCATAGTTTTGCTGAGAATGATAAGTATTCCTGTCGTGTCTTTGACATAATTCGCCATTTCGATAGCCGTGTAAGCGGATCGGTGTGAATGAACTGTTTGATTTTGTTTTTTTCGCATAAACCTTGTTTTTATGGAGAACTTCGCGTTTTAAGCTTGGGTATCACATAGATTTCCCAATTATTAGCTCCACATTTGGGACACGGTTTTTCAGTGAAAGTCTCCAGTATAGAATCAATGACAGTCACGGTCCGCTTGAGCAGCAAATTGAAAAGCGACACCATAGTGCTTACCCGCTTAAAAAGCTGACTGCTGGCTGAAGCCATGAACCCATAGTAACGGACCTTTGCCATGCCTTTAGGTAGAACATGTTGAAAAAATCGCCTGAGAAACTCCATGGGAGGCAATGTCATCGTACCCCATATCGCTTTCTTTCCTTTTTCTTGTGACTTCTTATAACGAAACGTGATGCCTTCCTCCTCGATTTTAATAATGTTGGAGTTTGAAAGTGCGATTCGATGGAGGTAACGTCCCAGATAATTTATGACTTTACCGACATTGTTGGTTTCGATGGGATTGGAAAAAGCGACCCATTTTTCAACATCACACCCTTTGGAAAAATCCTCATCAGGAACGGCCTTACGAGCGAGAGCGAGAAAGCGTCCACGGAACTTCGCGGAAAGGGCTTCAACCGGAACCAGAAAGTTTTCTCGAGATTGATGGACCACCCCTTCCTCATCCATTCCAACTCCGGGAACCAGGCAATGAAGATGCGGATGGAAGATCATGGCACCGCTCCAGGTATGAAGGACCTCAATGATTCCCAGTTTTCCCCCAACATAACGTTTATCCTCACCCAGGGCTTGCAACGCTTCGGAAGCGGCCTTGAAAAGAACAGGGTATAACGCTTTTTGATGCCGATAGACGATGTCTCTGAATTCGGAGGGCAAAGTGAATATAATATGAAAATAATGGGTTAGCAACAAACGCTCCTGTTGTTTGATCAACCATTCTTGGGTTTGTTTGAAATAGCACAGAGGACAACTTCTGTTTTTGCATGAATGAAAAACAAGATGTTCAAAGGAGCACTCACTACAAATTTTCAGGTGTCCACCCATTGCCTCTGTTCGACAAGCTCTGATTGCGTTCATGGCATCGAAATGACTGGGCAGCATCTTGTCTCCAGATTCTTTTTGGGATTGGGGTCCAAAACGTCGGACTATTTCGTTGATTGTTGCCATCATTTCCTCCTATAAATCTGACATGAGTTGATCGATAGCCTCTCTGAGATCCCTCTGTTTGCTCTCAGTCATATGAGTATAGCTTAGGGTCGTTGAGATACTGTTATGTCCCAATAAAAGCATCAGGGTTTTGAGATCAACCCCATGGTTCAAAAGGTGAGTCGCGTAACTATGACGAAGGGTATGTACCGTTGCTTTTTGATGGGGACGCTTACTTTCATGAACAACGGTTTTGAAAACCTTTTGTAACCGGTTCACATGCATTGCGGATTGAGGGTTTCGAGGGGATGGAAACAAATAGAATTTAGGACGATACTGCAACCAATAGAGGCGTAAGAGCTCTAGCGTTCGTCCAGGAATGGGAACATATCGGTCCTTGTTACCTTGGGCTCCCACAATTCGAAGCATTTTCGCTTTTCCATCTATATCCCCAATATGCGGAAAGACACATTCGCTTATACGAAGACCGCAAGCGTAAATCAACGTCAACGCCATACGACAATCCCCAAGACGAACTTGGGATAAGAATGTTTTGACTTCTTCGTGAGGTAAAGCGAATGGGAGTTTACGTCCTTTCGCTGGACGGACTAAATCAAACAATTCCCACTGACGCCCTAGCGTTTTCTCATAGAAAAATTTGATGCCGGTCGCGTATTGTTTGAAACTGCTTTCCGATAATTGACGCTCTCGCTTTAAGTGAACAAAAAATGTTCTTATTTCCTCTGCTGTCAGTTGATCAGGGGCGCGACCATAATGCCGCGATAATCTCACAACTA
>JBBCAX010000316.1:0-1130 GCA_051382335.1 Deltaproteobacteria bacterium TL4 | reverse complement strand
CAAGCTCACATTATCAGCTATCTGAAAAGCCTGTTTCAATGGGCGTATGTACAAGGGTTTTTGCTGTATGATCCCTCCGTAGGACTTGTGGCTCCCCGCGTTCCTGACAGTTTGCCTCAGCAGCCTTTAGGTCTGGCTGAAATGGAAAGTCTGTGCCATCTGCCGGACGCCAAAACTCCTTTAGGCCTGAGAGATCGTACTATGTTGGAGGTCCTTTACGCGACCGCCATGCGGGGCAAAGAACTGGTTTCTTTAGCCCCCTCCGATGTGGACCAGGAACGGCAGGTGGTTTGGATTCGTCAAGGCAAAGGCCAAAAAGACAGAGTCGTGCCGATCACACCCAGGGCTTTGGAGTGGATACAAAATTATCAGGAACAGGTCCGACAGCCGCTTTTGGGAGACCTGTATCAAAGCCAACTGTTTCTGAACCAGCACGGCAAACCTTTAAGCGTGGGACAATGTCAGCACCGGATTAAAAGCTACCTCCGAACGCTTCGGCCTCAGGGAGACGGCGGGATTCATCTGATACGGCATTCCGTCGCGACCCTGCTTTTGGAAAATGGTTGCGATACCCGCTACATTCAACAACTTTTGGGACATAGCAGTTTAAACACCACGCAACTCTATACACGCGTCGCGATTCCTCACCTAAAGGAAGTTTATCAAAAAACGCATCCCGCCTTCAAAGCGAGAAAGGAAAACTCATGACCAGGAAAACCCTAAAAACGTTGCTTGACGCTTATTTGCCGCACAAAAAAGTCCTCGATAATGTTGCCACCTATCGTAGTCGTCAACGTTGTCTGAACCAATGGTCTCAGTGGATGGAAGAAAGAGGAATGCGTTGGATTTCGGAGATAAACCAGCTTCTTTTAGAGCAATGGATTCAAGAGCGTTTAGACTATCGAACCTTCAAAGGAACCCCCTTGACTTCTCATCAACTTCGTGTGGAAGCCGGATATCTGAACCACTTTCTAAGGCACTGTTTCCAACAAGGAGAAACGCTTCATCCGTTAGAGATTTCTTTTGATTTTCCAAAGCTTCCCCAACCCTTGAAAGCCGTGCTGACGGTGTCCGAACTGGAAGCGTTGATGGACTTTTCCGATACAAAGTTTTCGCATGGAATTCGTCAG
>JBBCAX010000315.1:0-8943 GCA_051382335.1 Deltaproteobacteria bacterium TL4 | reverse complement strand
GCATTTTTGGCGAGTTGGGTGATAACATATACAAAATACCGTTAATTGAGGATGAGAATAAAAGCTGTTTGAATGCAGTTCCTATCTTTATTCATTTTTTTCTTTTTTTCAACTACTCAATGTCAGTTGAGTGGATTTTTTCATGAGAAAGTCTCGTCTGGTTTAGAGATCAGGATACCTCAGCAACGTACCTAAACACCAAATACCAAACAAGGCAAATGTTCCTTAAATAGGAAAATTAAAAAAGACGACGCCATTTCAAACCAGCACATTTCAGAAAAATAAGTAGAGTAGGCCGAAGGAGCTTCCCCCTCAGCCTCTCGCAGAACCGTACGTGAATCTCTCAATTCATACGGCTCTTATTGTACAGTCGATACCCAAACACCATTTAATTTCCAGTGTTCAAATAGCTTAGGGTGTACTTTTGAAAACATTTTCAACCACGTAAAGAACCGTGTTTTACTTCCCTTGATCTTCTTATACTTTTGATTTGCCCAGTGAAACAGATTTGTATTGAATTGTTTGAAGGTAGGCATCCCACACTACGGTTTTTGCTATAAGAAATGACTTTGTTTTACTCAACGGTTCCTTCCATTATTGGTTGACCATCAAATAAAAACTGTACAATCCTCATATTTCCAAGTAGGGTGCCGCTTAAGCGCAGCGAGCGCACCAACAATGACGCGCCATCTCCACAAGCGCAAGCGCACTAAAACCTGATTTTATTCGTCTCCCACGTCTTCTTGAAAATGGATCTCCCCATCACCCCAATGACGAGGATCAATCCCTTCCTGGATATAGCGATGAAAGGTGGAATAGGGCCAAGCCCGGACGTTGGGAACCCATTTGTGCTTGACCGGATTGTAATGGAGATAATCCAGATGGTTTTTCAAATCCTCTTCATCTCGAATAAGATGCTCCCAAAAACGCCGTTACCATTGGTGCGCTACTGTATTGTCCTGACATTTCTGTAAGAGAAGTCTACCTATTTCGCGACAGCGACGAGCTATCCTTCAACCTGTTTTTCTAAAATCCAACTCCCGATTCCCAGGAATATCAGACTGACAACGATGGTGTAAAGAAGCGTAAAAGCGCCAGTGGAAGTGTTTTGTTCCATAAAAGGGGAAAGGGTGGAGGTTTGAAAGTCAAGTATTTGGGAAACAATATCTGGATTGGGTAAAAAGGTAAGGTAGAGATCGAATCCAACGCCAGTACTGATCAGGAAAACAAGAAAACGATACTTTCGAAACATAAATCGGCAGCATTCCCCCATGTAAACTAAGGAAAATAGCAACAGACTCAAAGGAAAGAAAATCATCGCACTGGCTTTCCAAATATGGGGTAAAGTCCATTGATTATTGACCGTGAGTGGCGCGGAAATCGAAGAAGAGTTGGGATTGTCGCTTTTTTGAATGTTTATTTGTCCGCTAAGGGAAGCTTCTTGTAGCTGTTCAAGGACGTGATGTGATTTTAAGATGTAATGCAGTCCGCTCATCGCCATGACATAAACACATAAGGCGAGGATGAGGCTTGAAAGAACCTTGGCAAATCCTCCATAAAAACGTGGAAGGGGCAGTGTTAGCCATAAGACTTGTGTTCCGTCACGCCATTCTTGAGTAAATCCTCTGGAAAGGACGAAGGGTAAGAGCGCTAACCCGAAAAGGAGAGGGAGTAGCGCGATGATGATGCTTCCAAGAGGAAAGCCTGGAGTTTGATTTGCACCGGAAATGGCGTATCCTTCAATGATTCCTGTCAAAAGCAGGATAGTGCCGAACAGAGTTTGCTGGTCTTTGATTTCTTTAATAAGTAGTGCCCATTTCATGATTTTCCTTATCCTTGTTGGTTTAGCCCACTAATGCTTCAAAAATTTCAAGTAATGATTTTCCATGCTCTTTTTGTAATTGAGCGGTATCTCCTGAAAGGACCAGTTTCCCTTGCTGAAGGTATGCCGCATCGTCAATAAAGGCTTCTAACTCGGTTAAGAGGTGGCTGCAGATAAGCATGGTTTGTCCTTGGGCTTTGAATTCACTGAAAAGGACTTCAAGAATTTTTTTACGGGAAACGGGATCTACCGCTCCAAGAGGTTCATCCAACAATATCACCTGTGCCGGCCAAGAAAACGCGTTGATCATCCGGAGGCGGGCTTTCTGCCCTTTGGACAAGGCTTGAATTTTGTCCGTCCACTTTAATCCCATGAATTTCAGGAGTTCTTCAGTTTTTGAAAGATCCCAACCCGTGTAGAAACATTGAAGATAATGTACCAACTCACGAATGGTCATCCGTACAGGGTAGTGATTTACTTCCGGCATAAAAGAAACCATTTGCCGCGTAGCACGTCCTGGTGTTTTTCCAAATATCCTGACCACTCCTTGACTTGGTCGCAGGATATTGGCAATGATTTGAAATAAGGTGCTTTTCCCTCCGCCATTTTCACCAAAAACCCCCACCACCCGGCCAGGTTTGACCTCCAGGCTAACATCCCGCAAGGCCCAATGGCCTGAGTAATGTTTCCATAAATTTTGAATTTCAATAGCGCTCATGGTGTTGTTCCTGATGCAAAAGTGAAGACGATTTCTATGGACTCCCAAACAGTTTAAGTCCGATAATGCCAGAAAAAATAATTGCGATTCCAAGGAACTGATTGATTTGAAGCTGTTCCTTGTGGAAGATCCTCGAAAAAAAGATATCAAAAATCAAGCCAGCTTGACCTAAAGCTCCCATCATCCCAATCGGTCCCAGATTGCTTGCATAGGCAAAACAGCCTGTTCCCAGCACCGTAGGACTGGCAGCAAGGGCGATTTTAAGAAACTCTTTGAGGGAAACTCTTTGAATTTTTTTACCTAACATCCACAGGCGTATCCATCCAATGGTGAGGGCGGACAAGCCAATACTGACTTCCCAAAAATATCCTGCAACCCAAGGATTAATTTCGCGGGAAATTTTACTCATTAGAAAAATTGATGTCGCGACAAGGAGGCCTGCCGTCATCGCATAGATAATACCTCGGGATGTTTGTATTTCCAAGTGAGGCATGTGGTATTTTTGCTTGTTCATGTAAATAATTCCACACAAAATAATTCCGGCACAGAGCATTTCAAGGACAGAAAAGGATTCATGATAAAAGACAATTCCAAAAGTGGCGATGCCTACAATGTAGATACTTCGATAGAAGGTATTGGCTACAACAATGGGCAAAAAACGATAAGAGCTATAAAGCATCCATAAAAACAACGCTCCACTGATTCCGGAAACCAACAATTCTCCTATCCAAAAACGTACTTGGCCAATCGCTTCGAGATCGGTAAAAAAGAGAAGCGGCAACATGGCAATAACAAAGGACAGGTTCCGGTAAATAGCGACGCTCAAACGATCAAGTTTACGAGAATGGAATATGAGCAGATTGGCTTGCAAGGAGTATCCAAAGACCGCGGTGATGACGAGTATGAAAAACATGAAATCCTTTGTTCAACAAGAAAAGATATAATTAAAATCTCAGAGTGGTCTTGGGGGGCATCACTTTTGAGGGACAACTTTGCAGTTTGTTTGAGACCTCTGCCGCATCGTTTAGCAAAACGTCAGTCTCAATATAACTTAATTCATTTATTTCAACAAGTTCTATACTTTCTAATTTGATTCTGGTCGCTTTTTAAACTATTCTTTCAAGAATTGCTAGTTTCAAAGCTTCATTGTCAGCATCTTTTTAATCCCTTCGTTATTAGTGCTCATGTCTCGTCAAACGTTAATCATCACCACAGGGTTACCTCTTTTATTATTAGTCGTCGTATTCACTTTGGCTCGACTCCTTTTTTTGATTTTTTATTGGGATTTGCTGGAAAGTTCCTCGTTCTTTGAGTTGCTTTTGGGCTTTATTTCGGGTCTTCGTTTTGATTTGTCGGCCCTCTTAAAACTCTTTGGGCTGCCCTATTTTCTGCTCTTGCTTTCTTACGGAAGATTGCAAAAATGGGTTCGATGGTTGTTTGCGCTTTGGGGACAGGTTGCTCTGGTTGCGATTATTTTTATCCAGGGCTGTGACCTTGTCTACTATAGCGTCATTGGTAGAAGGCTGTCTTTTGAAGTGCTTACACTTTGGCATGACGTGCTTCCCCTGTTTCAGTTAATGTTCAGGGATTATCCCCTTCCTTCTTCAAGTGGCATGGTCTCCATGTTGATTTGCAGTGTGGTGTGGTGGAAAACTTGGAAGTTTCTCTTTCGATTACCCTTAACACGTTCCGTTCCTTCCTGGAGTTCCTGGGTGGATCGTGTAATTTTGCTACTCCTGATCATTATCGCAGGACGGGGCGGAGTGCAAGGACGTCCGTTGTTTCAAGGGGTTGCGTTTTATGATGCGCCTGTGGTTGTTGGGCATTTGGCACTCAATGCGCCCTTTACGGTGATGGAGCAGGTGAGTTTTAGACCCCTAGAACGCTATCAATGGTTTTCTGAAAAAAACGCTCAGGCCATAACGCGAGATCTTCTTGATCATACCCGTTATTCTCAAATCTATCCTCTTCCCAAATATCCTTTCTATCGTAAAACCTCCTACCCAGAGGGTCAGACTCCGGAAAAAATGAATGTGGTGATGCTTATTTTAGAAAGTTGGACGGCTCGTTACATTTATTCGTTGGGAGGCACGAATCCCGAGGTGACTCCATTTTTTGATTCATTAAGTAAACAAGGACGCTTATTTACCCGATTTTTTTCAAATGGAACACGATCCATTGAGGGGATTGCGTCCATGTTGATTTCAATTCCAGTCTTCGAAGATACCAAAGTGGTCTTGGGGCCTTTTGCTCAAAATTCAATGACCTCCCTTGCCGCAATCTTAAGGGGACATGGCTACAAAACCCTCTTTTTACATGGAGGCTTTAAAGGAACGTTGGGCTTACATGATTTCGCAAAAAGAGTGGGCTTTCAAAAAGTGATCGCAAAAGAGGATTTTGAGGATCAGGAGCACCAATTTGATGGAATTTGGGGAATTTGGGATCAATATCAGTTTGAGCGTTTTCAACAAGAAATCGACCAGCTCCCACAACCCTTTTATGCGACTCTTTTTTCCTCAAGCTCTCACCAACCATTTGCTGTGCCCGATGAGCGTTTCCTGCATTTTGATAAAAGTGTCCCTGACTCAAAATGGCTCAATTCATTAAGGTATTCCGATTGGGCGTTAGAACAGTTTTTTGAACAGGCGAAAAAGGAATCGTGGTATCAAAATACCTTATTTGTGATTACAGCCGACCATACGATTTGGGCACATCGAGGACGAGGAAACGCTTTTTTACAAAGGGGTCGAATTCCTTTACTGTTGTATACACCTTCTGGAAAATTGACGACTAACGTGGATCCGATTATTGGTTCTCATGTGGATCTCACACCCACGATTATTAACTTTCTAAAGCTTCCTGATGCTCATGCGAGTATGGGTAAAGATCTATTGAGTGGAACACCGGGGGACGCCTTTGCCATGTTTAATTCTGCCATTTATGTGTGGTATACTGATCAATTTGCCTATCAATTTGCGGGAAATGAACTTCTGGAAATCTATGATTTTCAAGCACAGATTCTCTACAAAGATGTGGATCTCTTAAGAGATCAGCTCATTCATCAAACTAACATTCAAAACTATCTTGGATACTTACAAACCTCTCATAATGCCCTAATTTCGAACACCATTGCTCCCGCACACCCTCTGTCGGATTGATATGGTTTTTAGCTCTGAAATCTTTTTATTTCTTTTCCTGCCGGGTTTTTTATTGGTCTATTATGGGGCTCCTTCCAGACTTAAAAATGTAACAGCCTTGATGGGGAGTTTGGTATTTTATGTCTGGGGCGCACCTACCTTTATTGTTTTGATTCTGATTTCCAATAGTGTCGATTATGTCCTGTCTCAAAAAATTGAGCTTCATCAGAAAAATGTTTTTTCAAAAGTTTATTTAACGTTAGGTATCCTGCTCAACGCAGGTGTGCTCCTCTACTTCAAATACTCCAATTTCTTGGTTGAAGAAATCAATACCGTGCTGAATAATCTCGGCTTCAACGCATTACCTTGGACTTCAATTGCCTTGCCTATAGGAATCTCTTTTCTTACCTTTCAAAAAATCAGTTACTTGCTGGATGTTTATCGACAAACAACGGCGCCCGCAAAAACGCTTGTAGACTATATGCTGTATGTTCTCTTTTTTCCCCAACTGATTGCGGGTCCCATCGTTCGTTATCACGATATTTCCACACAGCTCCATGAACGGTCTCATCGTCTTGAGGATGTCTTGGAGGGGGCCTTTCGCTTCACCATGGGTTTAGCCAAAAAAATCTTGATTGCGGATTCATTGGGTTATGTTGCGGATCAAATTTTTGGGATGGAAGTCTCTTCCATACCTACGCATTATGCCTGGCTGGGGATCATGGCCTATACGTATCAGATCTATTTTGATTTCTCAGGGTATTCCGATATGGCCATTGGTCTTGCCCGTATGATGGGATTTGGCTTGTTAGAAAATTTTAACTATCCCTACCTTGCCGCCAACATCAGCGATTTTTGGCGAAGGTGGCATATTTCGCTGTCCCGCTGGATGAAAGAATACCTCTATCTTTCTTTAGGCGGAAATCGCAAAGGTTCGTCCCGAACTTATGTGAATTTGTGGCTGGTTTTTGTAGTTTCAGGTTTGTGGCATGGCGCCAACTGGACCTTCCTGCTATGGGGCATTTATCACGGATTCTTTTTAGTGATGGATAAATTATTTTGGTTGAAGTTGTCGAAACGGTTGCCCAAAGTGCTTAACATCGGAATCACGTTTTTCATTGTGATGCTGGGTTGGGTGATTTTCCGTTCAGAAAATGTTCTTTTTAGCTGGGAATATCTAAAAATCCTGATGGGGCAAAGTCCAACAACTTCCAGTAATCTGCTGCTTGTTGAAATTATAAATAACCGGGCAAAGCTGGTCTTGAGTCTTGCTATGGGTTTTTCATGGATTCCTCTCACGTGGTTTGGAGAACAAATCAAAAATAGGCTTCAAGAAGCACAGGTGTTATTGGTTATCAAAGGATGGCTTGCGGTCATCTTGTTGTTTTTATCAACAAGCACCCTGGTGAATTCATCCTTTCACCCGTTTATCTATTTTCGGTTTTAAGCATGAAACCCCTTTTTTATCTCTCTGCTATTCTGTCATACCTCCTTCCTTTGGCATTACCGTTGTTTCAAATGTCTTTTCAATTTTTGTATGAGCCTCGGGTCAATGGCTATGAAAACCAAGTCCCTTGGCCAAGCTTGGATTGGACCTCCTGGAATGAGGGCTCTTATCAAAAGGAGGTTGAAAACTGGCTTCATCAAAACATGGGTCTGAGGGGGTGGATGGTTCGCTTTGATAATCAGCTCAATTTATCACTTTTTAGAGAACTGGATCAGCAAAAAAACATCATAGTGGGTCGGAATCAATGGCTTCACGATAAAGGTTATATTGATCCCTACATGGGAAAAGACAAAGTTCCGGATCAGCAGTTAGAAAACTCAGTGAAACAAATGAGAATCGTGCAGGACTTGTTAGCACAACATCAAGTCGCGTTCTTGTTCATCATGTCTCCTAATAAAGCCAGAGTTTATCCGGAAACACTACCTGACGGGTATCTTAATCCCAAAAAAACAAATTATGAAAGTCTCATGGAGCTGCTAAAAAAATATGGGGTCCATTTTATCGACGGAAATGCCTCGCTGATTGAATTCAAGCGGACCTCTCCTTACGATGTTTTTGTGAGAGGAGGAGTTCATTGGAGCCATTATGGTGCGTGTTTGTTTACCCAAAAACTGGTGCTGGAGATGGAACAATTGCTCCATCAAAAGTTAGGAATCCTCGACTGTAGTGTGAGCCAGGTTGATTATCAACCCACAGGCACAGACAGAGATTATGCGACACTCTTAAACTTACTAACGCCGGAGTACGCCATCGGACCCACAGCACATCCCAAAGCCACATGGAGTCATCCTAAAAAAGTATTAAACGTATTAGAAATCGGATCGAGTTTTTTGCATAACATCAATGACTTGATCACAAACCCTTTAACCCGCCAGCTTGACTTTTATTATTACTATAAACGTAATATTCCTTACCGCTCGTCATCTCAATCAATTCCTCCCAAGGAAGAGTTCAAATCTGTGTTATTGCAAAAGGATATAGTCTTACTTGAAAACAACGAAGGGTTTCTCTTTAATGTTGACTTTGGGTTCCTCGAAGATGCGCTCTATGCGTTACAACACTGATTTTTTATCCGTTTCCACATTCAAAAGTTTTTTCTTTTTCAAGCTGTTCGCTGAAGTCTAGATAATTTTCACTCCACTTGCCAGAACTACTTGAAAAATTTCTGCACGAGAAGTTGGGAGGAGTTCCATAAAGAGGGAGGACAGACCGGCTTCTTTCATCATGGTTTCCAGGGTTTTTGTTTCAAATCCCGGCCATGCGTGTCCCAGTTTTTCCAGCACCCAAATTTCTTGGTGCCGTGCAAGTTCGGTAATCAAAACCTTTCCCTCAGGTTTCAAAATACGAACGGCCTCCTTTAAGCCCAGATCGGGACGGGGTAAGTGATGCAGGGACTGTGAAAAGATAACAACATCCGCGGAATCGGATTCCAGGCTCAAGGATTCCACACGTTCCGCGCATAAGCTTATATTGGAGTACTTCATCCGGGCGATTTTTCGGCACCTTTCAAAAACCGGCAAAAGTAGTTGACAGTTCGTTAGGTTAAACTTAGCTGTTGAGTAAAAATCAGGCAAAATTCGACTGTCGAAATTCAATTGGCAATAGACGATGAAAATCATCAACTTTTCAATCTATTTAAGCTACCAGTTCCTTAAGCTCTGTATAATCTGGCTCCAATACAAGTAAATTTCCGGAGCGTTCTTGTAATTTAGAATTCAGTTGAGTAAAAGGGATCACGTGATCCCTTTTAGCATCAACG
>JBBCAX010000314.1:0-1009 GCA_051382335.1 Deltaproteobacteria bacterium TL4 | reverse complement strand
AAACAAAAACAGTCAAGATGTTGAATTAACAGACTATTTGAAATGTCTCCAAGGACATATTCTTAAAACGCTTAAGATGATTGGAACTCAGATTCAGATTAGCTACTTTGTCTATGATGGTGCTTTTGGTAACAATGAATGCCTACAAATGGTCAAAGGTTGTGGATTGTCTTTGATCTCCAAACTTCAATGCAAATCAGCATTGTGGTTTCCTTACAAAGGAGATCAAAAAGGAAAAGGAGGCCCAAAAAAATATGGAAACAAGGTCGACTATAGCAATCTTCCTGATGAATATTTGGTAGAAACAACGTTGAAAGAGGGCATAGAGGAAAAAACCTATCAGATCGAGTTGTTACATAAAGGTTTCCCTGATCCACTTAATGTTACAATTATCCAACGACGACGAATTTCTGATGGTAAAGTGGCTCAAGTTATTTTGTACAGTAATGATCTTGAGTTGTCTTGGGAGAATATGATTCATTATTATCGTTTGCGCTTCAAAATTGAGTTTACTTTTCGAGATGCCAAACAATATTGGGGTCTTGAGGACTTTATGAATATCAACAAAACTCAGGTGAAAAACGCAGCCAATTTATCGATGTTTATGGTGAACTTTTCACGCATTATCGCATCACAAATACAGGAACCCGATTCGACCAGTATGCTCGATTTAAAGGCACACTTCCAGGGCTTGTTTTACCTGAATCAGGTATTAAAAATTGACCCTGAAATTCAGAAGGTCATTTCTTTTGAAAAACTACAAAAAACGATGGCAAACATTGGACGCATTCATAACTCTCAAAATCAGCCGATTATCGAAGACAAAACACCACTAAATCATACCACTCAAAACAAAGAAAACGGGGTAAATGACACAAAAGTTATTGAAACTGAAAAAAAAGGCACAGCGGTTATCGAATTTGCTAAGATTGCAAAAAAATCTTTGAGTTTAGTAGCAAATTGTCTAAAATTGGTAACCCGAAAAGCATCATAATTGGCGAAGGTATTG
>JBBCAX010000313.1:0-10204 GCA_051382335.1 Deltaproteobacteria bacterium TL4 | reverse complement strand
TACACTGTCAGCCTTTAAATTTGTGGTAGATCGGGACTACGTGCCCGATAAAAACAACGTTCGCAAAAGCTGGGCATGTAATCCCAGCCTACCGAACCCGAAAAATAAAAGCTGACTATGTACTAGGTTAGACTCAAATGAATTTATTTAAGTGAACGTCTATATGTCAGAGTCCATGGGGTTCCTACCATTTTTTGCCGTCACGGAGGGACCTTATGAAAATTTCCCAGCGATTTATCGCTGGGAAAAGGCGGGGAATAACGTCTAGGAGTCCCTATTTTCGTGACAAGTCTGGATGAGCTTTTGCATCGGTTCTTTAGAGCGATGAGAGTCCGGTAAACTATCCAGAATTTCCAAAAATCCGCTAAAAATTTCTTTTTTGTGCAACCCCAGTTGATCTAAGGAAATTTTGTGATAGACCTTGTTGTTATATTTTAATGTTTCTGTGGGAGGTGTTGTTTTAAGGGGGGTAAAAAAGAGGAAATAGGACTGAGGCTCAGCGGAACTCCAATTGGTTTCTCCGGGTCTCATAAAACACGTAGAACCCAGCATTAAAAGGTTTTGTCCGGAGAGCGGCAGTACCATATTTTTTTCGATAAACTCCAGCTTATTCCCCGTTTTGGGCAGCGTATGTTGGTGTAGGGTTTGAGTCAGGATATTAGGTTGTGTTTGTTCGTAGTAGTCCAGTAATTCTCGAACAAATAAATCAAACTCAACATTCACACTTTGTCGGTAAGTACTAAAAAAAACTCTAAAATATTTAGGGATTTGAACATCATAGTCTTCCGGGAAATGACGTCCGAAACCAGGTTTTGAAGTGGACACGGGAGCAATGAACCGCTCTGGAAAAATTCTTTCCTTTAAAAGAATTTCGTGATTTTCAGCGCCAGGTAAATCCTGTGGAAGATGAAACATCTGTTTCATGGAGTTCACCATATTTTCTAACCAGGATGCCGCTTCGGGCGCAATTTTAAGCGTATCTTGTTTTACAGCGTCAATGATGTGAGCGTACATCCGATTTTCCGACACATATCTGTCTTCAAAGCCAAGATCCACCTCCTCGCATTCCTCCCGTTGCATCATCTCACGTATTTTCAGAATAATTTCAGCAAGTATTTGAGAAGGCAAGCGTCCCAGAAGTAACGTTTCCGCACGTTGGGTCATATCGGAATCAAACGTATCTTTGTGACGTAAATTTGCGTTAAGTCTTTTGGAAATTTTAGTCCAACTGATATATCTTGTATAAATTTCTGCTTTCAATTGACTGAGTTCGGGAATGAGTTTTCCTTGCAGGTGATCTTCTTCTCTCAAAATAGTAACCAACCAGTACTTCAGATATTCATCTCTCCACTTTAAGTAGAAGGGGAGCTTCTCATGACTGATGATATTATACAGAAGATCCGTAAAGCCTCGGACAAATTGGCCATAAGAGATTTCATCTTCAATAAAGATCGCGCCTTCCTGTGCTATTATTTGGTTGAGCCACAGGAGGGAACGTGGTTCTTTTGAGGCGAGCAAGGAGGGAGGAAGCATCTCAATAAAACTTTGAGTAATGGTGTCGATCAACGCTTTAAGCTCATACTCCACCTGCTCTTCCATGGTTTGATCTTCAAACAAGGTTTTGGTCGCGAGGATACACTTGGAAACGGAGTAGGACGCGTATAATTTTTTAAACAGGTGTCGGAAGACAATTTCCTTATTTTCGAGTTTTCCATGAAAGATAAACTTCAAAAAAAGCGTAAGTTGGTATTGTGATTCAAAAAATTCATAATTTTGGATGAGCAGTTCCCGAGCCTCCGGTGGCATGTCTTCAAAAGCAAGGTCCAGTTTTTCACAAAAACGAATGGCATTATCCACACTGATGGAATCAAATTCCTCATGTCCCGCACGTAAAGAAGTCAATTCTTCGACAAGGCTTTCAATGCTTTTGCTGGATAACGGACGAATCCCTTCAGGAAGAATTACCGACTCCGGAGTGAAGCGGGAGGATGGTTTTTTCATGAAAAAATCAGCTTGGAGTTCATGTGTTGAACGGCCTTGACGATTCCATGAATCGTCAAGGGTTCCATTGGAATAATTTTCTGAATTACTGAGGCCACCGTATGAGACCAGTATTTTTGATCAATAGGGTTGATCCAGACCATATGCGGGAAGTGTTGTCGGAGCGCTTGTAAATTTTCAATGCTGGGTGTTTTGGATTCTTCCCGGTGTTCAATGGCGCCATAAGGAGAAAACACCTCATGCGGTCCCATGTGCGCGTCTCCAACAATGAATACTTTAAAATCAGGTGTGTGTTCCAGCAATTTCCCCAGTGCGACAGAAGTTCTCCGTGATTCATCCTCATAAACCTGATCATAAATCGTATTGTGAAAGTAATAAGTTTTCAGGTCATGTGTAAAGCGACGTTTTATTTTTGAAAAAAGACGTTGAATTTGACGGGTATGCATCACCATCGAGTTTCCGCCATTATCCAGAAGAAGCATCACTTGAGTCAGATCTTGTTTTTCTTTTTTAAAGTAAGGAAATAAAATACCCGCGTTTTTTCCTGTATTTTGAACGGTTTTTTCCACATCCAGTTTTGTTTCCAGGTGATGATCGACCACATGTTTTAAAGCCTGAAACGCGACATCCATGTTATCATCGGTCAAATGGGCATCGGTATCAACGTGAAAGTACTGGGGGTCTGCTAACACCTTACGTGCCGAACCCGCATAACTTGCGCCTCCAACACGGATTCCATTAAGGCCGTGTCCTGAATGCCCATAGGGAGAGACGCCATGCGTTCCAATCCAGTGGCTTCCCCCATGATGTGGTGATTTCTGTTGCGCCGCAACTTTCTTCATCCGCTCCATCAGTTCTTCCAGAGGAATCTGAGCATAGTCCACCCTATTTTCATTCATTTTAGGAGGTCTTCGCGAACCATCATCAGGCTGGTCGGCCCTGTCAGGATTATCTTTATCCAACAGTTCCCGCGCATCGAGTTCTTTTTGGATATTGGCTCGTAAGTCTGATTGCAGTACCTCGTTGAGAAATTGATCCACAAGCTTTTTTCGGTCCACCTCTTGCTCGATTTGACCCGTTTCCAGCTTTTGACTATACCATTGTTCAAAGGCGGAAGAACGGTGGATGGCTTCGTCAACGGTTCGGTATTGAGCGACTTCAATGCCCAGAAAATAATCCCAAAAGGCCATGGTATAAGGGGCGATATCACGCCTTGCTTTCACGATTAAATGTTGGCCTACATCAAACAGCGATCCTAAATTTGAAACCAGGCCCATTTCCATGGTTTTAAATAATTCCAGTAACACGCGGACATCTACATCCAAACCATAACGCCTTAGTACATGAGGAAAGCTATCTAACATAATGCTCTTAAAAGTCTTTTTGCCAATGAACATCAATAGAGTGTGACTCAACGAAGTGAACACCCCCAATAAAATTTAATGACTCCTACCATCCCAATGGTTTATTTAAGGCTTAGCGTGTACCTCAATAGGGGCACTCCAAACGTTTTTTTGAAAAGCAGTCAGTCTCTGAAAACTACACTTTAGCTTTCCAATTCTTGAAGGAGGCTTCCAGTTCATCAGGGTTATCCTCTCCGACGAGAGAGATCGCATATTTCAATTCCTTTTGTGTAAACTGAAATATTTTACAGATTTCATCCAACGCTTTTATCTCTTCCAGCCGCACTTTCTTTTTTACTCCCAAGAACCCCGGAGAGGCCGCTATTTTATAGCCGATCACAAACATATACACTTTGAACATCTTGACGTCTTTAGGTGCGGAGGTCTCAACAATCTGTGCCACTTCTTTCAAACCATCAACCGCTTTTCTGGCATCAACTTTACACGCGGACAACAGTTTATCAAAATCAGCATTAATATAGGCCAGGATTTTGCGGACCAAATCGTTTTGGTAGGTAACAGAATTACGAACAATTTCATGTAACGTTTTTTGTTCGCCTCTGTCAATTTCGTTATCACCGGCACGTGCGACCAGATCAAAAACCCAGAAAGGAGCAAATTGTAAAGTACCCCAGTCTTTTTTGCTTAAGGAGTCACCGTAACTCATGGGAATCTCTTCAAAGGATGGTTAACAAATATCGGGGTAACTCGTAAAGTGGCGTTTCCCCTTAGGAGGTTTTTCCTTCAATATCACTGTGAGAAACGGTTTCCAACGAAGGATTTTGGACCCGGACTGAATCCATTACTTTTGTATAAATCACCTTGCCATCACCTGGAGCATAGAAATCCTGAATGACAGCCTCTTCGATATAACCCGTTTTCAAATATAATTTCCGCGTTGGCGTATACTGGTCACGAGAGGAGGTTTCTATATAAATACGAGTACCTCCGGACCTGGCAATTGACTGCTCTGTCCTTTGAATAAGCTCCATCCCAATGCCTCGTCCCCGCCATTCTTCCAAAACAGCCAACCAGTAAAAGTCAAAACTGAACAGCGTCCCATCAATCGGGCCAAAACAGGTATAGCCAATGACTTCCCCGTAGTGTTCCGCAAAGATGAAAAAATAACCGCTACGTTCCCCTTTAGCCAGGCGTTCCTCGACTAATTCCACCGCGATCTTCACTTCATCCTCACAGAAAAAACCACTGGACGCTACAATTTTCTGGATAGCCGCACAGTCAGAAGGCTGTGCTTTTTCACGGTAGGTCAGGCCTTCTACTTTTTTTAAGGCTGGGCTTTGTTTCACTTTGGTTGAAATCCTGACCGGTGTTCCCTCCGCAGAAGGATATGGCTGATCGGAATATTTCTGGACGATAGTCCGAATTCGCTCAGTTGGAGCACGAAGACTGTCTCTTATGATGCGCGCAATCACCTCTGGAAATTCCAAGCCATCCTGACAAGCGGCCCCGACAAAACCGGCATCGGGCGAAATACAGGGATTGGCGTTTATTTCCAGGACCCAGGGAGTTCCCCGGGCATCCACACGAAAATCAACCCTGGCATATCCCCGCAAGTCAAACAAACCCCAACAAGCTTGAGCTATTTGTGTCATACGGTTCAGAAGAGGAGCCTCTTCCCGGGAAAAATCAAAAGAGCGCCGGGTATGCGTATATTCAAACGACGAACTCTCCCATTTTGCACGATACCCGACCACACATATTTTTTCGGGAGTATAGTCATCAAAACACACTTCCGCAGGAGATAGGACTTTAATTTCGTGATCATCCGCCAAAAGGGACAGATTGAATTCCCGCCCTTCAATGTACTTTTCCGCAAAAGCCTCTCTTTGATATTGCTTACGCTTTTGGTTGAGGGCTTCTTGAAGTTGAGACAGAGAGTTTGCGGAAATCACAGAATCTTCGTCCAAACCCACAGAACCCTCTTCCCAAACCAGCTTCAGAATATACCGGTCTGGAAAAGATAGAGAAATTGCAGGGGAGTGACCTGGAGAGCACCAGGGAGCGGTAGGAATATCAACGCTATGGAGTTTCTGCTTGGTCAATATTTTGTTGGAAGTTAAAAACATAGCTTCCGTCGTTGCGCCAGTATAGGGAATCCCCAGATAGTCCAGCAACGCGGGAGCAAAGTAAATGAGATTCCCCTGACCTTCCACAGTTTCTACCAGATTGAAAACCAAATCAGGTTTAATGCGCTCTAACTCGCGAAGCACGGACGGAAGATCCAAAGAAAAGGAAAGTGTTTCGGGGCAATGCCCCAACTGTAACAAAGCCTGAGACACGGCCTCGGCCTGAATCAAAACGTCGACTTCATCTTTTCTGGCATTTTCAGGAACATACTCATGTAAAATGACCACTTTCATAGAACCCCTTTGACTCTTTCCTTCACACGTTCCAGAGCCGATTCTACAATTTCACGAATCAGTGTCAGATAACTGATCCCGGCCAATCGGCAAAGGATGGGAAGATCGGAATGCTGAGGATTTAACCCCGGCAGCGGATTGACTTCCAGAAAATTGGGAACCCCCTGGGCATCCATTCTCAGGTCAATTCGACCTCCATCAAAGCATCCTAACCCCCTCCATGACCTCAAGGCCACATCCGCGCTTTCCTCAGCCACAACGCCGTCGATCACCCTGTATTTGACCCGGTCCTCATAGTGGGCTTTGTTGGAGTAAGTGTAAATATCCCGTTCCGCATTGGCTTGTAACAAAACTTCCATCACGCCCATCACCTTGGCCTTTTTTCCCGTTCCAGTAATACCGACAGTAAGCTCTCTTCCGGGAAGGAACGTTTCCACTAAAACAGGCTGTTGGTAAGTCTCAAGCAGGCCGCGGCATACTTTCCTCAATTCGGTGATGTTATGAACTTTTGAGTCCTCGTTTATGCCTCTGCCTGTTCCTTCAGCGACAGGTTTGGCAAAAACGGGAAAAGGGAGACACAGCCGCTCCACCTCCGATTCTTCCTTCACCACTAAAAAATCAGGAGTAGGAATTCCCAAGTCACGAATCACATGTTTGGTCATCCCTTTGTGCAGGGTCAAGGTTTGACGCAGGGGATCCGAAAAAGTATAAGGAAGGCCATAAGCCTCCAGTAAACAGGGAACTTGCGCTTCCCTTCCAAAACCGTGCACACCTTCCGCAATATTGAAGACCAAATCCCAGCGGTTCCCCTGAACCAGAAGGCTAGCCAGCTTTTTTATATGGCCGATCCTCTCCGTTTCATACCCCATCTGTTGCACCGCCTGTTCGATCCCCTCAATGGTATCGGGTCGGTCAAATTCTACGGTTTCCTCTTCACTATAACCCATGGCAAGGTATTCTTCCCTGAGATCATAGGTAATGCCAATTTTCATGAGGCACTCCAATTGATTTTTTCTGTGGGATCATCTGGGTAGGAAACTGTTTTGCCTTCATAATTCTTCAAGAGCAGATTATTTCCGTCATAGCCGAGAATTGAATCAAGATGAACAGGAATTTTGCCGCCACCGCCAGGCGCATCAATGACGTAAGTAGGAACGGCATAGCCACTGGTATAGCCACGTAAGCCCGCAATGATTTCCAACCCCTTTTTGACTGGCGTACGGAAATGTGAGGAACCCACGACAGGATCACACTGATAGATGTAATAAGGTCTCACACGGAAACGCAGCAGACCATGCATTAATTTTTTCATGGTCTCTACATCATCATTGACACCTTTCAAAAGCACGGTCTGACTCCCCAGGGGAATGCCCGCGTCCGAAAGCATGGAGCAGGCTTGTTTCACTTCAGGGGTCAGTTCATTGGGGTGTGTAAAATGAATGCTCATCCACAACGGATGATATTTATGTAACATCTGAACCAGTTGCGGAGTAATACGCTGCGGTAGGACAACAGGAACCTTGGTACCAATTCTGATAAATTCAACATGGGGAATTTGCCGCAACCGGAACAAAAGCCATTCTAAACTATCGTCAGAAAGTGTGAGGGCATCACCTCCGGACAAAAGGACATCCCGGATGACAGGCGTCCTTTCAATGTATTTAAGAGCCTGCTCCCAGCGTTTTTTAGTAAAACGATACTCTTCCTGATGACCTAATATCCTCGACCGCGTACAGTAACGGCAATAGGTAGAACAAAATCCGGTAACCATAAATAAAACACGGTCCGGATACCTTTGGATTAATCCAGGCACGGGACTTTGACAGTTTTCAGACAGAGGATCAATATCCTCTTCTGGCCGACGGATGTTTTCTTCAGTGACAGGAATCACCGTCATGCGTAAGGGATCTTTGGGATCAAATTCGTCAAGCAGACTGGCATAGTAAGGTGTGATGCTCAAAGGGACAGATTTCTCAGAACACTCAATGGCACTCTTTTCATTTTCGGACAGTTGCAGCATTGATGAAACAGTCTCAATATTCTGGATTCGATTGCGGATCTGCCAGATCCAGCTATTCCATAACTCTGGGGTTGAGTAGGGAAAGAAACGTTGTCGGAATTTTTCTGTTTTTGGATTGATTACAGTTGGATACTCGTCTTCTGCCGGTGAAGAGAGGGACTTTAGTTTTTCAAGAGAAATAGAGTAGGATGGGGAGGCAAGGCTGGACAATTGGCCAAGTGGAGGTTCCTCATCGTTATTTTTTAGTTTAACTAAGTTGCTTTCCATTATTTATTCCTTAAATGTCGTTATTAAATGAATAGAGTATGAGAACAGTAGCTGAACCACGATTGAAGTAAAAAATGAGATGGCCATCCGTTAATCCACTTCATTCTTTAGTTTCAGAAAACCAACACCACCGGAGTTCTGAATAAAAGAACCCCATGTTCTCCCGTAAAAAATCGTAATCACAATACGCTTATCCCGTCAAAAGAATAAACTTTAAAGTCTGAAGTTAAATTTTTTTCACACCAGAAAAATTTGTCTAAAATTAATCGGAAATGAGATGTCCTTAATCATTATAGAAACGGGAAATTAGATTTCTACTTTTTCACAAAGGGCCCCCACCAAAACGTTTCAGAGGGAACCCATTACTCAGAATCGGCCCCCTGTGAATCAGTCAAAATCCGCATCTGATCTGGACGCGTCAGAGGTTGCCAACATTCATTTTCAGCCGTTGGTCATCCAATACTGAGGTTCCATGAAGATCACGGGAACCCACAACTCAGTGAGTCTACTCAATACCTAATTTAGCTAAAGTTTGCTTATCAGGTTTACCCGTAGCTTCCAAGCCATTGGCTTGCTGAAATTTTTTGATGGCTCCAATGGTTTTTTTGCCTAAACCCCCATCAGCTTTAAGTTGTTCACCCTGTTTGTTCAGAGCTTCCTGAATGGCTACAATTTGCTTTTTAGTCAATCTGGGACTAACACTCTTCGCTTTTTTCTCAACCACGGCTTTTTTCTCAACCACGGCTTCTTTCTCAACCACGGCTTCTTTCTCAACCACGGCTTCTTTGACTTCTGGTTCTGCTGCTGTTGCCTGTTCTTCTTCAGAGTCAGCAGACTGCGCTAGGATAATTCCACTCATGATAAACATCATAATGGATGCTAAAACCAACAGAAGTAATCCATTTTTTGCGGATTTCATAATTTCCTCTCATAGTGTTGTAAAGTTAAAATTTAGGCGAAACGCCAAACGCCATCACAATCAGGCTGTCACAGGACACTCTGCAATTAGCACACCAGTATCGTTTGAAATACCCCGGTGTTTTTTTTGTAAATATTATTAAAAGTAACTTATAGGGAGCATAGAAATGGGTGTTTTTCTACCACTTTTTTTCAGTGAAATTCCCATCGAGCGTAGTCATACAAGTTCTTTATTTGAGTCGTTCTTGTTCTTTCTCCCTGAATCACTGAAAATTTTCCAGGAATTTTCGTTGAAAATTTATGGAGGATCGCTAGATTAGTCCGTGTAACCGTTGCGCCTTGGTACTAATAAAAAGCTGATGCTTTTATCAAAGAAAGAAAAATTATATGCCGAATGGTTTTGATCCTAAAGAAAAAAACGCAATTTTGATTTTTATTGCGGTGCTCCTCTTAATCTTTACGTATTTCTACACCCACGAAGTTTCATGGAAACAGAAAACACAAATTCAATCGGAGCAAGAAAATATTGAGTTGAAGGAAGAACCCTCCGGACGCTACTATTAAGGGTAGCGCAAGCTCGGATTCTCACAAACTCATCGAATCATTGTAAGTAACGATCCGAGGTGGACTTTGGTAACGAGAAGTAACGGCTTCCAATCAATGCGAGGCATGATTTGAAAAATTTAACTTTTATCATTCTGCATTCTTATGTAAAAAAACCAAGTTGACTCTATTTTTCCAGGGACTTGTTTATCTCCTTGCGTTAACGTGTTGAGTCGTCATTCTTTTTGCTGTCCATTTCTAATCATATGAAATTCTCAAAATGCCTATGAAGCAACCTAAAAAGTCTGCAACCCTGACTTTTGATCAGTGGCAAAAAATCATTATCGATAAATTCATAAAATTTGGAAGTAAGGCTACGATCTTGTCAACCGTTCAAAGCGCCTTGGAGGAATATCCCAAAGAACCCGGGTTCTTGTTTTTTGCCGCTGTTGCCGCATTGTTAGAAAAGAAACCGAGTTTCGCCTTAAATTATTTAAAGCAGTTCCGTCAGGACTATTCACCCTCTGAGGAACCTATTATTTTTGAAGCGATTGCCAACCTGCAAATAGAGACATGCATTTAAATAAATTCAGCATGTATATTTTGGATGACCCATTTAATCGACTCATGATTAGGAGTGTCAAAGCTTGCTTTGACCAGAAAAGCCAAAG
>JBBCAX010000312.1:0-1444 GCA_051382335.1 Deltaproteobacteria bacterium TL4 | reverse complement strand
TGAGCCTTCAAAAAAAGTTCAGCCTGTTACAGAAACAGAAAAACAACTGGCGCTACTGTGGGAAGAAGTTTTATCCAACAAGGAGCTTGGCAGGGATGACAACTTTTTTGAAAGAGGCGGAAATTCACTCAAGGCGATTAAACTGATCACGAAAGTCAGGGCCGCCTTCAAAGTGCCGATTTCCTTAACGCTGATTTATCAAAAACCTACTATCAGAGAAATGGGTGACTATTTATCAGCATCCTCAAAGAACGCCGCGGTTTTCAAGCAGGAATTTCTCCTTTTGCTCAACCAGGAATGTGAGCAGAAACTGTTCTGTTTTCCTGATATTTCAGGCTATGGGATGATTTACAAAAACCTCGCTGATCAACTTGAGGCTTATGCGCTGTATGCTTTTCCTTTTAACGCAGAGGGCGCAGAGGACACAGAGAAACGCAGAGGGAATTTTATAATTTTATTTCTCTGCGTTTCTCTGCGTTTCTCTGCGTTCTTTGCGTCTCTGCGTTAAAATAGAGTAACCATGCTTTTTACCAAATGGGTAAGTTATTTAATTCTCATTCCGGGCACAAGGCGTGAAGGAAATTGCCCGTTCTTCCGTTGAAGCCGCCAGTGCGGTCAGCGAAGTTAATAAAAACCTGCGGAAGATTCAGCAATCCATCGATGAAGTGGGCAGTGAGATTTCCCACACTCGGGACAGATGATCAAGCCCGAATCCTCCAGCTTTAGCTGGTGGTTGTTCAATAATATTCATTTTAAGGAGTTTAGTTATGCAAATATCACAAATTCGAAGGTTTCATTGGAAGCCAATTTTACTAGGATTTTTATTGATAGCACCTCTCTGCTCTCTGTGGGCACAGGAGGACAAAGAAATAACTTGGATGAAGACAGAATTTGTACCCGTAGAAATCGCTAAAGGTCCTGATAAAGGGAAAGGGGTTGTTGACCCCATAACTCAACTTTTTATTGACTCCTTATCCAAGGAATACAAAGTCACAACTGACGTAATGAATGCGGCACGAATTCAGAACTCTTTGGATAACGCCACAGGACATAATTGTTATTCGACAGGATTCAAACAGCACAAAAATGCAGCCTATACCATCATGGTCGATGTTGCGCTTCCATTGGGCATTCTCACCTCTCCCCAGAAGGCAGCCTCCTTTGGAAAAATTGACAGTATGATTTCCCTCGAAGAGACTCTGAAGAATCCCAAATTAAAATTGGTACTGGCTAAAAATCGTCTATATGGCCCCATATTGCAGCCGATTTTAGATAAATATAAGGGACAAAAGGGGCTTGGTCGTAAGTTCGGCCACCCTGTCTAAAAATTAGTAGAAATTGCAACTCAATCAGGAGTAGTGTATTAACAATTTTTCAAAAATCATGTTAACCCTCTCACCCGAATGAACCATGCAATCAGACTCTAATCCTTTAGAAGAATCAA
>JBBCAX010000311.1:0-13585 GCA_051382335.1 Deltaproteobacteria bacterium TL4 | reverse complement strand
CTTTTTTCATGGTGGTATCTCCGATTGTGAGTTAGAAAAATACCAAAGATACCACAGTTTTCGTAAATTTATGACTCAATTCTCAAAAAACGAGGGATGAGGCTCGACTATCTGAAAACGGAGGTTAGCACCATATGTTTATTATATGCAACTGAATTCATTTAGGTTAAATCCCGAACACCTATGGCGCACTCATTGTTTTTGTGGTTCTGAATTAACCTCAAAATCACCAGATGCTCAGAAACGTCGTCAGTTAATTGAAAACTCTATTGAACAAAGTCGTAGTGCTGACGCACTTCAAGAAGCAGCAACTAGCCTTTTTTATAGTGTCAGGAGTGAATCGTTTGGAGACGATGTCACTAAAATTTGGACAAACAAATATGCAGACTTAATTGGAGAATATGACAACGTCCGGTCTGACATATCTAAGTTTGAGAGGGAATTAGAACGATTACAAAATGACATTGATAAAATAGGTGATACGCAACTTTCTGAAAAACGGAATTTTGAAAAGTCACTAAGAGTAAAAATAAATGACGCAAAAATCAATTTAGGAAGTTTGACTACACAAATTGAAGAGGCAAAAGAACGGATAAACGATTTTAAAGAAGATAGAATAAAATTAGAAAAAAAATTGAGTAAAACAGATTCATCTGCAGATAAACTAAAACTTGCACGAACCGTTAAAGACATCTTTGAAAAAGTATTTAACCGGCTTCGAAAGGATGAGGTGAAAACTGTTAGTATTGAAATGAATCGAATTTTTCTTAAAATGATTGGCGCAGATCCAGAGCAAAATGATTTCACAATGATAACCAAAGCTGAATTAACTGAAAATTTTGACATTCTTGTTTTTGGTCCAAAAGGGTACAAACTAGATCCAGACCAAGACTTAAATGGAGCATCCAGAAGAGCAATCACCCTATCATTTATTTTGGCTTTAACTAAGGTAAGTCAGGTTAATGCCCCTAATGTAATTGATACTCCACTTGGGATGACATCTGGATATGTTAAGCAGTCTATCCTGAAGAGAACTCTTGAAGAAGGTTCTCAAATCATCTTATTTTTGACTCATGATGAGATTCACGGCATTGAAAATATTTTAGATGCTAAAGCTGGAATTATTTAT
This sequence comes from Deltaproteobacteria bacterium TL4, assembly GCA_051382335.1. Lineage (GTDB taxonomy): Bacteria > SAR324 > SAR324 > SAR324 > NAC60-12 > JBBCAX01. The sequence continues at coordinate 12,456 of JBBCAX010000311.1, read as the reverse complement.
ACATTAACCAATCCCGCACACTATCCTCGTATGTTAGTGAATAAAACTGATGTAGATGATGCCAGAATAGTCCGTTGTGAATGTAATCACCGTCATGCATGTAAAGTCTGTGAACGGAAGAATGAAGAATTAGAGGTTTGATTATGAGTGCTAATAATCCTTTTGCATCATTCAATATCGAAATGCCTAAAAAATATCAGGATTCAGTTAAAAAATATTGCAGGACAGCCGGCACTGATGAAAAAAGATATGAGTTTGTTCCATTCGAGCGTCAAGTAGACTTTTGGTTTATGGCATTTTTAATTGCGGTACATAAGCGTCTTGACCCAATAGATGAAAAAGACAATTATACTGCTACAGCGGCCCACATTTTGGGGAGTGATCCAAAACGAATTAGTTTTATGCAATTATCTGTGCTCGGATTGACACAAAAATTTGAAATTCTTGCAAATGATAGATCAGTCTTTGAATACTGCCTAAAACTGGCAAATGCTGGAATCCCGTATTTATTAGAAATATTAAATAATTCCGATGGAACACCGCTTTGGTCTCTGTTAGATGAACTTGATATATTAACTCAATCTTAGTTTTTCTAACACAATGGGTTTCCCAGGATACGTTCTTTCTTCCGCTTTTGTCATGCCCATGAATGATGGAAGAGGAAGAGTGTCAGGCTTGTATATTGGTATAAATTAATAATAAGACAAGACCCTTGTCTAAGGTATCGTCGATCCAATGAATTCCTGCGTCTGGATGAAAGACCTCGGCCTGTTGACGCATAGCGGCGACGGGTTCTACCGCAAACACTGACAAACCTTGTTTGACCAGCCAGGCCGCGTCTCTTCCCGTTCCGGCGCCAATATCCAGAGCCTTACCACTTTTCGGCAAATACGAGAGCCAGTCCGCGTGGACTGCTTCCGGCATTAATTGTTCGTATTGGACGGCAAAGGCTTGTGCCTGTTTTGCATAAACAGAAAAACTCATGCTGGACTTTCAGATGCGCTGACAGTGGCTGGCGGAAAACGGTTCATGGAGCACTCTTCATTTGATTGTGATGCGCTGATTCTGGTATAGTTATTCTTAACAGAAGCACACTGACCTTTGCAAGTTGGTGTTTCCTGGTTGGCTGTAAATCATGAGGGTGGGTTAGGCAGAGATGAGCAAACACTATCTGACAAACATCTCCCTGTAGTAATTCTGGCAGATGTGTGAGAGAATGAAAAAGATCAAACGTGGTGTCGTGTGTTATTTTTATTTTAATAGGCGTATGGAGTCAAAAAATGAAAGTGCGTGAGAAAATCATTGAAGCTATGGAGCAACTAAATGAAGAAGAAAATTTAAAACTATATGACTTTGCACTGAGGTTAATGAAGCCAGAACGAGTTTCTCCTAAAACTCAGTTGGACTATGAAAATATTCAACGCATACAACAACTGTTGTCTTCAATTCCTGGCAATTTATCGGATGATATTTCTTTGGAGCGGGAGGATCGCGTGTGAATTTATTTTTTGATACTTCTGCTCTCATAAAAATTTTTCATAAAGAGCAACACTCTGATCAGGTCATCGGCATTACTCGACAAACAGGAAACTACATTTGGGTTTCAGAGTTAGCCAGAATTGAGTTCGTCAGTGCCGTGCATCGTCGTTTTCGTATGAGAGAAATAACCGAATCAGATCTCCATGAATTACTCAACCGATTTAATCAGGAATGGCCCCGTTTTTATGTGGAACCTTTGGGAGAAGGCGTTCTCAAAGAAGCCGAATCTTTACTTTTAGAATACGGACAAAGCATTGGTTTGAAAGCGCTTGACGCGCTACATTTAGCTACATTTAACCTCATTAGTCAGAGGGATTGGATCTTTGTCGTTGCTGATACCGTTTTGACTAAGATAGCTCAAAAACTTGGCATCTCCATCTTTGAACCGTTAATCAGAAAAGATTGAGCTGATCATTCTTTCAGATAGGGGCAAGGTGTCGTCGATCCAATGAATACCTGAGTCTGGATGAAAGACCTCAGCCTGTTGACGCATAGCGGCGACTGGTTCTACCGCATACACGGACAGACCTTGTTTGACCAGCCAGGCCGCGTCTCTTCCCGTGCCGGCGCCAATGTCCAGAGCCTTACCACTTTTTGGCAGATACGAAAGCCAGTCCGCGTGGACTGCTTCCGGCGCTAATTGTTCATATTGAACGGCAAAGGCTTGTGCCTGTTTTGCATAGACCTTGAGATTCATTTGCTCCGAATAGTCCTATCCTTATTCTCAGTTTGATTTTGCTTCATGCTGACAACCGTGATAATGATTTATTAACAACATCATGATATGGTTCGCAAGAGGACTTTTCAGAACCTGTGCTTTATAAAAGACAGTCTCGCTATGAAGTGAACAACAATCAGAAAAAGAAGGAGAAGGCAATGGAACGTGTAAGTGTGACACAAGCGGTACGTCAAATTTCGGATTTACTTAACCGAGTTTGCTACCAGGGAATAAGTGTGGAATTAGAGCGAGGAAATAAGGTGATTGCCAGAATATCTCCGGTTTCTTCTGAATCCCCATTAAAAGCAAAAGATCTAAATAGTTTTTTTTCAAAACTTCCTTCACTTGGAGAGGATTCAAAAAATTTTGCAAAAGATTTGGAGAATATTCGAAAAACGATTCCATTGGAGAAGAGTCAATGGGATTAATGTTAGATACAAACGTTTTTATATTTTCGGAACGGTCAGGGGCACCAATAGATTTTTCGCAATGGGAAGCGTATGGTGATGTCTATATTAGTTCTGTCACTGTTTCAGAATTATTAGTAGGAGTCCATTGTGCGAATAGTGAGGCAAAAAAGGCCCGCCGTTCTGCTTTTGTCGAGGCCATTCTAGGTAAAGTGCCTGTCTTGGCATTCGATACAGAGGTTGCAAGAATACATGCGGGGTTATTTTTTACACTTACAAAGCAGGGACAAATGATTGGAGCACACGATTTAATCATTGCGGCAACAGCTTTATTCCATAATTGCGCCGTATTGACAGATAACACCGATGAATTTGCGAGAGTTGCAGGGCTTGATACCATCTCCTACATAAAACAATCGTAAAGGACTCAGTCAATGGGCCGATGGCCATTTTTGTAGAGATCTCGCGATGTAACTTTTTCAACACCAGAGTTTCCCAGGATACGTTCTTTCTTCCTATTTTGTCATGTTCCTGAATGAGATCCAGAATTTTGAATCCGCAATCTTGAGCACCAAGAGCGCCTGTTTTTTTTAGATGGGGCAAGGTATCATCGATCCAATGAATTCCTGCTTCTGGATGAAAGACCTCTGCCTGTTGACGCATAGCGGCGACGGGTTCTACCGCAAACACTGACAAACCTTGTCTGACCAGCCAGGCCGCGTCTCTTCCCGTGCCGGCGCCAATGTCCAGAGTCTTACCACTTTTCGGCAAATACGAGAGCCAGTCCGCGTGGACTGCTCTGATCGGGTCATCGGCATTACTCGACAAACAGGAAACTGAATTGTCCGTTTGGTGAAGTTCCCTCTTTGACTGGAGACATCCGTGATAAAAAGGCAGTGGAACGTTTAGCTACAACCCTTGGTTATCATGATACCCCCAGTGGACGTAGCCGCAAATCCATCATTCGCTTTCGCAGATTGCCGGCATGGAACAAACAAGACATAGAGGACGAGCCGTGAAATAAGTGACCAGACTGACAAAATCCTGCCTCAAATCTTCTTTGCCATTGGCCGCTTGATTGATGATTTCAAGGCGACATCCTTTGGATTCCAAAAACAGTTGAATGTAGTTGAGTCCAAAACGTGTTAAACGGTCACTGTGCTCAATTACGATGCAAGTCACATCCCTGTTTTTCAACAGGGCCACCAGCTTTGGACGTTTATCGTTTAACCCCGAAGCACATTCTTTGATCACCTGTTTCACCACATAGCCTTTGGCAGCACAATAGGCTGTTAGTCGCTCGGCTTGTGACTCCAGGTTTTTCTTGTTTTCCGCTGAGGAGACACGGGTGTAACACACGACATGTTCAGGGCGTATTTGCCCTTCAGGAATCAGGATTGTTCCAAATTCATCCTGAAAAGCCCCTGGAATTTTATCGGCTTTATAGCGATTCCAGGCAGCACGGTATTGCACACCATGTTCTTTTGCATAAGCCTTCAACGTTTTCATAACTCACCTGAGTAATTGTAGTTACAAGCATTATATGCTATTGAATACTATCAAACAAGTGAATTATATAGTGTTTCAGAAAAGTATTTTGGGCTGGGAGTGAGGGCGTCCCGCCCTCCGGTGAGGGCAAGATGCCCTCGTTCCCAGGAAAAAACTTATCTGGAATACTATAGTGTTTCAGAAAAGTATTTTGGACTGGGAGCGCAGGCGTCCCGCCTGCTTTTGTGGGCAAGATGCCCGCGTTCCCAGGAAAGACTTATCTGAAAGTCTATAATATGATACCCATGCAAAGTTCCGGAGTACAAGAGTTCGGGAAAATCGTAAGACTTCTAAGCAGCCAAAAAAAGAAGGTACTATTTGCCATGGCAGACCGTTGTTTATGGCAATCCACTTTTAGTAATACAAGGCATTGCTCGATTTATGCTCTGTTCCCTTCAGATGCCATTAATCTAGCGTCCAAACAAACCTTGGTATTACTTTTACCTCAAGGTGACAACAAACCCATCTTGCGAATCCCTGCCATTTCTCCAAACCGAACTGCTGTAGTTCTTTGGGTTAGAATCAACGATTTTTCCATCCTGTTAGGGGCGGATTTAGAAGAGAGTGGCATCAAAGGCTGGTCAGCCATTATTGACAACAGTTTCCGTAAGGATTCCTTTTTATATAACAAAGCTTCTTTTTTTAAAATTCCCCATCATGGCTCAGAAACTGCGCATCATTTGCCTGTTTGGGAAAGGATGTTACTTCCTAATCCAACTGCCGTTTTGACACCCTTTCAAAAGGGTTGGTCATATTTTCGGCCAGGGGTAGCCTCGGGTTTCGCCCCGAGGAACAATGTGCGCGGTATCCCCTAGGACGAAACCCAGGGCTACCATCAAAATGGCCGAACTTACGACCAAGCTCTGCAGTAGTTATATAACTTACTGTAATTTTGGTGCTTATTAATTAAAGTTCCAATTTCGTGCACGGGTATTGGGCCTTGGGAAAAAGTTACAGAGGAGGGTTAATAACAGTTTAACTTGAAATTATTCAAACCTATCTATATCTATCTATTATGGATAGATTAGTAACCATTGGCGAAGCCGCCAAAACATTAGGTGTAGCCGTGACCACACTACGGCGATGGGAAAAAGAAGGACGATTAGTAGCCGACGAACGCACGGTAGGGCGACAACGGCGCTATAATTTAGCGCGTCTAAAACCCAATTTTTTTCACGAGGCCACCCCGAACGACCGAAAAACAATCGCTTATGCTCGTGTCTCCAGCCATGACCAAAAATCAGACTTGGAACGGCAGAAACAAGTCTTGGAAATGTACTGTGCTTCCCAAGGCTGGAAGTTTGAACTGATATCAGACTTAGGCAGTGTCATGAACTATCACAAAAAAGGTTTGCGTAAACTGCTTAATGAGATCCTGTCCAACTCGGTAGGTCGACTGGTAATCACGCATAAAGACCGTCTATTACGGTTCGGGGCTGAGTTGGTCTTTGCTATTTGCGAGGCTAAAGAAGTCGAAGTCGTGATCCTCAACAAAGGCGAGTCTGCCTCCTTCGAGGAAGACCTTGCCAAAGACGTACTGGAAATCATCACCGTATTTTCCGCACGGCTCTATGGTTCCCGCTCCCATAAAAACCAAAAATTGCTGGACGGCATCAAGCAGGCTGTACAGGTTGCTCAAAGAGACTTAACCCATGCTGATCAGTCACAAGATAGCGCTGGATCCTAACAACCAACAATCTACCTACTTTGCCAAAGCAAGTGGTGTGGCTCGCTTTGCTTACAACTGGGCGTTGACCGAGTGGAAAGCTCACTATGAGGCGGGACTCAAGCCTACAGAAACCTCTTTGCGCCGCCAACTCAACAGCATCAAGGCGGAACAATTTCCCTGGATGCTGGAAGTCACCAAGAATGCGCCTCAAATGGCCATCATTCATTTGGGCAACGCCTTCCAAAACTTTTTTGCGGGTCGATCCCAATTCCCCACCTTCAAGAAAAAAGGCATTCATGACAGTTTCAGCCTCACCAATGACCAATTCCGTGTCAAAGAATCGTTCATTCAAATTCCAAAACTCGGATGGGTGAAAATGCATGAATCCCTCCGCTTCCCTGGAAAATTAATGTCTGCCACGATCTCCCGCGTAGCGAACCGCTGGTTTGTTAGCCTGACTGTCGAAAGCGAAATCCAACCTGTAACCTGCGAAAACCAAGCGGTGGTGGGCGTGGATTTAGGCTTGAAGGCTCAAGCCACACTCTCTACGGGAGAAACCCTTGAAGGCCCAAAACCCCATCGTGTCTTGTTGAAACGCCTACGCCGTCTGTCTCGCTCTTTGAGCAACAAACAGAAAGGTTCTAAAAACCGGAGTAAGGCCAAACGTCAACTCTCGCGCTTGCATGCCAGAATTGCCAACATCCGACAGGATGCCTTGCACAAGCTCACGACGGACTTAACGCAACGTTTTGGAGTGATTGTTATTGAAGACCTCAACGTCAAGGGCATGATGAAGAATCGGCATTTATCACGTTCTGTTGCCGATATGGGTTTTTTCGAGTTTCGTCGGCAACTCGAATATAAAGCGGCTATGCATGGCAATCGCCTTGTTGTGGCTGACCGTTGGTTTGCTTCAAGCAAGACCTGCGCACAATGTCATTACAAACTGGATGAGTTGCCTTTGTCCATGCGTCAATGGACGTGTCCCTCATGCGGTACTCAGCATGACCGCGATGTTAATGCCGCACGTAATTTGGAACAGGTAGGGCGAGTTCCGCCCAAGCCTAAAGCCTGTGGAGAGGTGAGCGCTGACGTAGTAGCTGAAGGCTGCGACGTGAAACTGACCTCTATGAAGCAGGAATTTAACGTCAAACGTACCTATGGGTAGGTTTGAGTAAGTTTAAAAGAACGGGACGCAGAGCAATTCTAATCAAAGCAGCATCCCTATGAACGGAATTGTTTTTGTAAATAGGCAATGATCTCGAGAGATTCATACATCCATTGGACAGAACCATCCTCTTTCTCAATCCTTAAACAAGGCACGGTTTCTTTCCTGCCACCTTCAATCAGGTCCTTCAAGTGAGTTCGATCTTTATGAATGTTTCGCATTTCAATATTCAGGTTCAAGGACTTAATGACATATTTGACGTTCATACAAAAAGGACAGGTATCGAACTGATAGAGAGCCATTTTTGAAGTCAATTGATCGACTTGACGTTGTTGTTGTTCAGTACGCATATTTTCCTTTTGACTTTGCGAAAGCGTCAAAAAACTCCCGTGCGTATCCAACATAGTCTTGTGTTGAGGTTGTGTTATATTGGGGATAGTAATTTAAATCTTCCACCCCAATGACATAAGTTGATTTAGAGGCAAAACACACACTCGAAATCAAACAACAGCCAATCCATACTCCCCATGCTATTTTAAATTTTTTTCCCATCTTTTTCCCATTTTGATTGATATTTGTCACCATACTAATACATTATCACCATGTGATTGAACTCATTATCATGTCGTTAGCAAATCCATGGATCAAAGATCAACAATATAATTCCATTCGTATTCTATAAAGGGTAAATTTATGTCCAGTGATTTGAGGCAAGCCGAAGCGATTATTGACGAATCCTCCAAAGACCTTTCCGAAGACAAGTCCATTGTGGTCTCAGGCGAAATTTTTCCACCCCTTTTACTGATCTTTCCTATTTTTAATCGTCCTGTATTTCCCAAAATGATGACTCCGTTAGTGATTGTGGAAAAAAGGATGAAAAAAATAATTTTGGAGGCTCTTGAGGCAACGCCAGGCTATTTGGGCCTGGTATTAGCGAAAATAGATCCGGAAGCGGAGCCTCAGCAAATAGCCTCCGTTGACGATTTACACCGAGTGGGTGTGGTGGGAAAGATTGTCCAATTCCGTCAATTTGATAAAAATCAGCCTCTGCATCTTATTTTACAATTACAGGAACGTTTTGAAATTGTGGAATTGATAGGGGAAGCTCCTTTGTTCAAAGCCCGGGTAGATTATTGGCATTCTGTTGATATGGAAAATAACGCAGAGTTGAAAGCCTACTCGATTTCCATTATTGATTGTATGAAAGAGCTGATCCAAATGAAACCCTTAGTTCAGGAGGAGTTGAATTTACTCATCAGTCAACTGAATGTCAATGATCCTGGAACCTTGGCCGATTTTTCAGCGTTTATGACCTCAGGATCCGGGAAAGAACTGCAAGTTATTTTGGAAACCAAAAGTATCCGTTCCCGGATTGAACAGGTTTTGATTTTACTTAAAAAAGAAGTCGAAATTTCAAGACTTCAGGTAAAAATCAACAAACGAATTGAAGATCGGCTGTCTTCTCAACAACGGGAATTTTTCTTAAAAGAACAATTAAAAGAGATTAAAAAAGAGCTCGGATTGACCAAGGAAGGAAAAGACACGGAGCTGGAGTTATTCACAAAACGTTTAAAACAACTCACTTTGACAGAAGAAGCCAGTGAGCGTGTCAAAGAAGAGATGCAGAAACTTCAATACCTGGATACGGTATCGCCAGAGTATAATGTGACACGAGCTTACCTGGACTGGTTGACCATTCTTCCTTGGGGACGTTACTCCAAGGACCAGTATGATCTGGTCAAAGCCGCACGGTGCTTGAATCGGGATCATTATGGCTTGAAAGATGTGAAGGAGCGGATCTTGGAATTCATTGCGGTGGGTAAAACGAAAGGCGAGATCTCGGGTTCAATTATTCTGCTGGTCGGCCCCCCCGGCGTTGGAAAAACATCCGTAGGTCAATCCATCGCCAAAGCCATAGGCCGCCGTTTTTTCAGATTTTCCTTAGGCGGAATGCGGGATGAAGCGGAAATCAAAGGACACCGACGCACGTATATTGGCGCACTGCCTGGAAAGTTTCTCAATGCGATAAAAATGTGCAAAACCGCAAACCCTATCATCATGTTGGATGAGGTGGATAAAATAGGCGCAAGTTTTCAAGGAGATCCCGCATCGGCCTTATTGGAAGTGCTTGATCCTGAGCAAAACCAGGATTTTCTGGATCATTACTTGGATGTTCGTTTTGATTTGTCCAAAGTTTTGTTTATTTGTACGGCGAATCAACTGGAAACCATTCCTGGCCCCTTACTAGACCGCATGGAAGTGATTAAGTTGTCCGGTTACATTTTGGAAGACAAGATTCAAATCGCAAAAAAGCATCTGCTTCCCAAACAATTAAAACAACATGGCTTGACCTCTAAGCAATTTAAAATCCCTACGGACGTCTTGCGGCTGATCATTGATGGCTATGCCAGAGAAGCGGGTGTGAGAGGCTTGGAAAATCAGCTCAAGAAAATCATCCGAAAATCCACCAAACTTATGGTGGAGGAGGGACTTCAAAAAATCTTAATTCAACCGGAGCAGCTGCCCCAATTGCTTGGCAGGAAGATGTTTGAAGAAGATCAGCTCTATAAAAAACCGAGGATTGGTGTGGTCTGCGGACTCGCCTATACCAGCTTGGGAGGAGCGACCCTTTATATTGAGGCCACTCAAGTCGCGGCCAAGGATCTGGGATTTAAACAAACAGGACAATTAGGTGATGTCATGGTTGAATCCTCCGAAATCGCTTACACTTTCGTACGCTCATACCTGGATAAACACGATCAAGCTAAGGACTTTTTTAATCAGCATTTCATTCATTTGCATGTCCCCGCAGGAGCAACGCCCAAGGATGGTCCCTCAGCAGGAATCACTATGGCCTGTGCCTTGTATTCCTTAGCGATCAACCAACCTTTACTTCCAGGAATTGCAATGACTGGAGAATTGACCTTGAACGGGTTAGTGATGCCCATTGGAGGGGTTAAGGAAAAATTACTTGCAGCCAAAAGGGCCAAGCTCAAGAATATTATTTTTCCTGAGGACAATCGAATGGATTTTGATGAATTGGAAGATTATATCAAAAGTGGAATTCAAACCCATTTCATTAAAGACTTTGAGCAAGTTCTCAAAATTTGTTTTGCCGATCAGTGACGGAGTCTTTAAAATAACATCTTTCCTAAATAAACGCTGGATTTTAGGGGGTTTGCAGGAACCCTGGCAGGGTGCCGCTTAAGCGAAGCGAGCGCACCACTCAAGGTAGGGTGCCGCTTAAGCGAAGCGAGCGCACCACTTAAGGTAAGGTACCGCTTAAGCGAAGCGAGCGCACCACTTAAGGTAAGGTACCGCTTAAGCGAAGCGAGCGCACCACTTAAGGTAAGGTACCGCTTAAGCGAAGCGAGCGCACCACTTAAGGTAGGGTGCCGCTTAAGCGAAGCGAGCGCACCACTGCCTATTCTCCGGATTTTAATCCCATTGAACGTTTATGGAAATGGTTTAAAGGCGAATTTACTCACAATCGTTGCTGGAAAACCAATGGCTTATTGAGGCGAGATCTACAAAACGTTCTTGATAGATTGAACGAGGGACAATATGATCTCACACCCATTATGAAAAAAGAAAATGAGCGATTGCAAGAGATCTGTGATTACTATGAAACCCAACTCCTCCAGGTTTTCGATCTCGCCGCATAGATTTTAAAACCTGTTTTGTGTTTATCAAAAAAAATCTGAATCTTCTTTTTGGAACAGAACCTCCCTTAGTGTAAAAAAATATATGTTTTTCAGATAGGCATTCGGCACAAACTATACCAAGGGACAAAACTTTTCTTGACCACTATAATGCTTCTGCCCCTATGACTTGGCGGTTTACCACAGAAGATGCGAGAATTAAATTAAAACGACTTTACCCGAAAATTTAAAACTGACTATGTACTAGATCAAAACCTCCTTTTGTTTTCAAAATTGAATATTCTACTCTTGCTACGAATAGAATATTCTCGGAGGTTTTGACTCTAATTTCAAGCAGATAGCCAAATGGGTAAGTTATTTATGTGCCATTACTTAGTAGAAGGGGTTAGATTATGGATTTCAAAAATTTTCTTTTGAATCTCTGAAGCCATTTCAGGATGTTCTTTAAGAAAGACTTCCGCTTTTTCCCTTCCCTGTCCTAATCGCTCTTTGTCATAAGAATACCAAGTACCACTTTTCTGAACGACATTATCAGTAACGGCTTGATCCAAAAGATTACCGGTTTTGGAGACGCCTTCCCCATAGATAAGATCAAATTCAGTACTACGAAAAGGGGGAGCCATTTTGTTTTTGGCAACTTTAACTTTGATACGTTGACCGGTTATGTCTTCTCCTGATTTGATGGGAGATGATTTACGAATATCCAAACGAATTGAAGCATAAAACTTCAGTGCGTTTCCACCGGTTGTTGTTTCAGGACTTCCAAAAACGACTCCAATTTTTGAGCGTAACTGATTAATGAAAATAAATATTGTATTCGATTTTGAAACGGAGGAAGTGAGTTTTCGAAGCGCCTGAGACATCAAACGAGCATGTAAACCCATATGGGAATCACCCATTTCACCATCTAATTCATTTTTAGGAACAAGGGCAGCAACGGAATCTACTACTACTATATCTACTTTTCCCACGGAAACCAGTTGCTCTGCAATCTCAAGAGCTTGCTCCCCATAGTCTGGCTGAGCCAATAAGAGGTCATTGATTTGAACACCCAGGGATTTTGCGTTGTTTCGATCTAAGGCATGTTCCGCATCGATAAAAGCGGCAACGCCACCAGCTTTTTGAACTTCAGCGACAACCATAAGTGCCAAGGTTGTTTTCCCTGAAGATTCGGGGCCGTATATTTCAATAATTCTTCCTTTGGGAAATCCGCCAATTCCCAATGCTATGTCTAATCCAATGATGCCCGTAGTGACGGAAGGAGTCTGAGTGAACGTTGAATCATCAAGACGCATCACCGCCCCTTTTCCGTATTGGCGTTCGATCAGTGAAATAGCAGATTCTAAATCTTTCTTTTTATTTTCTGCCCACATTGAAAACTCCAAAATAAATTGTATTAACAGAATAAAAATTGATACAGTCGGGAAAACCATACCCGTACCATTTAAAACGCTTCAAAGGGAAATAAAACAGATGTTAAGAGGGATATCCGATAAACAGCGCAACCCAAGAGATTTTGGTAAAACAGAACCCCATTGGTGCAGCATAAACCAACCCGGGAACAAGTACAATGCAAAACAAAGCTGCAGCTATAGTGTTTCAGAAAAGTATTTTGGACTGGAAGCGTAGGCGTCCCGCCTGATCGAGTAGGAGGAGCCCAGGGCTGTTCATTTCTAAAAAAACTTGCTATAGTACTAGGAATTAGGTTTGGTATTATATTGATATTATGAAATATTCTTCTATAT
>JBBCAX010000310.1:0-9115 GCA_051382335.1 Deltaproteobacteria bacterium TL4 | reverse complement strand
AACTCTTGAGTTCGGAAAAACATAAACAATTTTTGAGAAATCAGACTCTGTGGGGAGATGTCCCAATATCTTGAATTCGTTCCAATGAATCAAGAATTTTTTCTAACGGAGGGGGTGCGTTTTTCGGCTGCCACAGGGGTGCACTTTTCCCTTGCCATAATCACCTGAGTGAATCATTTAAACACCAGCCAGGATCTTTCATGGGGGGTTACGGTTCCAATAAGATAGGCGTCAACAGCATTTGCCTGACGGAGCTGGCGGACCAAGTCCTGGGCTTGGGAAGATTCCACCGAAACCAGTAACCCTCCACTGGTTTGGGGGTCCAGGATGATTTCCTGATGCCACTTTGGAAGAGCACACTCAAAGCGCAGATGAGCTTCCACCATCTTTCTATTTGAAGCATTGCTCCTTGTGGTGACGCCTCGTTTGTACATTTCCAAGGCTTCCCGCATGATGGGTAAGGCCGACATAGTGATTTCAAAAGTAACATTGGAACCTTGGGCCATTTCAAGGCAATGACCGGCTAAACCAAAGCCTGTGATGTCTGTTGCGCCATGGATAGCATAAGGGCTCATGATTTCAGCCGCCGATTTGTTCAGGGTGGTGATCACCTCAAGACACTCCCGCATTGCTGATTCTGAAACCCAATTTTTGCGATTCGCGTTAAAAATCACGCCGCTGCCGATGGGCTTGGTGAGAATGAGCTGATCGCCAACTTTTGCGCCTGTATTCCTCCAAATCTTTTGTGGATGAACCACGCCTGTGACGGCCAAACCAAATTTAGGTTCATCATCCTCAATAGTATGTCCTCCAACGAGAACAGCACCAGACTCTGTTATTTTTTCGAGGGCCCCTAAAATGATGCCGTGGAGTATCTCAGGCCCCAGCTTGTCTGAAGGAAAAGCGACCAGGTTCAGACAAGTCAGAGGTTTTCCTCCCATGGCATAGACATCACTCAGCGCATTTGCCGCGGCAATTTTTCCGAAAAGGATGGGATCATCCACTGGCGGTGTGATGAAATCCGCGGTTGTGATTATCGCTTGTTCTTCATTAAGCTGATACACTCCGGCATCATCACTACTATGAAACCCCACTAACACATTCGAATCGTTTGGACTTGGCAAGGATGCCAGCAATTCTCTCAACCCGACCGGGCTGAGCTTTGCTGCTCAACCACACGTTTTGGACAAACGAGTCAGTGTTGGTTTTTGAAACAATTGATTGACATTCATATTCTATTCATCAACGGTTGTATTAAGCGTTAAATTCCCAATTTTATGAAGGGGATGAGATACACAAAAGTGTACTGTGTAATATTTGAGAGAAAACTCAAGATAAGAAAACTTCTTGGCTGTGAATTCTGCTTGCGATTCAAGATGGCGTTCAAATTGCAATCGCACTCGGTAGTGAAAAATAAACAAACCTATAAATAACTGTAACATTTATTGATGATATGGCCGAGGATCTCGACGAAGACGTTATCCATAACAAAGATTTATTTGGTGGTACCTTCAACACGCTTTCTCCGGAAAAGGGTGTGATGAAAGTCAAGATTCGAGCTGGAACGACGGGGCATGTCCCAGGAATGACCAGTCACTGGAAGTTTGAAGTAGAGACTCGGGTCCAGGATATCAAAAAAAATGCGCAGCCTCCGTCCTTTGTGAGTCGTGCGTTGACGGTATTCAGCAAACGGAATTTATCCGATAAAGCGAGCGGGAAGGAACTCTTGAATTTGCATCAAGCGCCTGAAACGCAAAAGTTATTTAATCAACTGGCGATGAATCCTTTGGATCCAAGGATCCGGGGAGAGCTGGTTTGGAATATTGCAAAAACGAAAAAAAACCTCTCTGTAGAAAGCTGTCGAGTTTTACTGATACAGATCTGCGTTGCCTGTTCTCTGGATCCGTTAACCACAATAAACGTTAATCGTGCCCTAAAAATACAAGCCATTTACCTGTCGAAACTTTCTCAGTTTTTAGTGAAAGAAGTCGATAATCTTTCTCTTGAAATTGAAAAAATTCAGTCTGAGGCCAGTTCTAAACCGAAACAAGTCAAACTTACAAAAACACGGGATGACCTGAGACGTAATAATTTTATCATTCAGCAGTATCTTCAATCCACAAAAAATGCGAGCAACGAGTTAAAACTTCCTGACCTTGAAATTAAAGTCCAGACCTTATTAACTGAAATGATAGGGTCGCAGGATCTGCCCAAAGGATCAAAGTCAGCTACGGATTTAGGGAAAGTGGTTCCGATGGTCATTCAAGCTCTTCAAAACTTACCGGCGTTATTTCCTCTGGCTCATAAGATGGTTGATCAAGTCATTCAAGCGAAACCGAATGGTGTGATTAACTATTATTTGAAAGCGAAATTATTACGGAATGATATGGATTTGAAGATCAAGTATTACGAAATGGGAGAGCAAACGCCCGAACTGCGTAAAGATATACAGGAATGCTTCAAGCAAACTCATGAGGTGTTTTATATGGCGATTAAGCTGGTACCTCGTTTGAATCAAAATCGAAATCATGTCATGGTCCTTGTCGAATATGGTAAATTGATTCATTATTTCTATCGAACTTGCCTTCATACCCTCGGCATCCGCTTACCTCGTCCCTGGTTGCAGACTATCTTTAATAAAACCATGGAGTTACTCAGCACCGCCAGTGATAATGCTCAAGCCTCCAGTATCATTGGCTTAATCCGTCAGGATATGGCTGAAGAAAATTTATTATAAAAATCCAGAAAATAGCATTCCGTGTATTGACCATTGGTCTGAGAGTTACTATAAAGTAACCAAAGCTTATTATTTAATCGAACTGAACTCAGGAGAAATGACAATGATGTTAATACGTGTTTTATCATGTTTGGTTGGTCTTACGGGCCTCTCGGTGTATTTATTTTGCCAACAATCGGTGCTGATGCTTGCCTCGTTAGGCTTTCTTTACATCGCCAATGTTCTGCTTACGTTGAGACTTTCACGCGAATTAAAGCGCTTGGTTCCAGGGTGGGCTGTTTTGAGTGTGCTCTTTCCTTTTTTAACACCCCTGATTTTGGCCTTCTTGGCACAGAAACCTGAAGGCGCCATGGATACGATTGATGTGTCATGGCTGCATATGGAGCGTCCTACTAATTTGATGATGGTGAATGGGATCATGACCTTCGAAAGTCCCTTGGATTACCAAGCTTTAAAAACGACCCTCGAAAAACGCTTGTTATCCTTCGATCGCTTTCGACAATGTGTGAAGGATATTCATGGGACGCCTTATTGGGAGGATGTTCCTGACATGAATTGGGAATATCATCTTTCTCGAGTACGTTTAGTTTCTGACGACCCTGAAAAAGAATTTCACGCCTTATTGAATCAGTTGGCTGGAACCAAATTTGATTTCACAAAACCCTTGTGGCAAATGCATTTGATTGAGAATTATAAAAATGGATCCGCGATTATTGTTCGTATCCATCATTGTATTGGGGATGGAATCGGGTTGATTCGAGTCTTGATTTCACTGACGGATGAAGCACCCTCCACCGCAAAGAAAAGTGAAACCGCTGGAACTCAAAAAACGCCTGCTGAAGTTCCGAAAGTTCAGCCTCAAAAAGGTGGTGTGCTTCCGAAAGTGAAATTTTCACTGGGAATCCTTAAAGCTTTGGCGAAATCGCTGATGCTTCCTGATACCAAAACCAGTATGAAAGAAACGCTCAGCGGAGAACGTTGTATTGCCTGGTCTGCGCCTGTCCCCTTGCAGGAAATTAAAGATATTGGAAAACAGTATAATGGAAAGATTAACGATGTTGTGCTGGCCGCGACGGCCGGAGCGATTCGGCACTATTTAGAAAAACAAGGGGAGTCTGTGGATAACGTTAATATCCGCGTGTTAGTCCCTATTAATTTGCGCCCTGTTGATGGTAAAATTGAGCTTGGAAATCGTGTGGGCTTTGTCTTTTTTCCGTTGCCTGTTGAAATTGAAGATCCTGTGGAAAGGGTTCTTGAGGTCAAAAAACGAATGGATACCATTAAGGGTGGACAAGAAGCCATTCTGTCCTATCTCTTCCTGACGGCTATAGGGACACTGCCTCAAAAAATTCAACACCTGATTATCAATACCTTTAACAATAACGCGACCTCAACCATGACCAATGTTCCTGGACCTCGGGAAACCCTGTATTTGGGAGATCAAGCTATAGGTGATTTGGTTTTCTTTGGACCTCAGTCAGGAAATATGGGCGTAGGCATTAGTGTTTTAAGTTATGCGGGAAATGTGACCTTAGGTGTTTCCGCTGATTCCAATTGTGTGAGACACCCTCAGGATTTAGTTGATGGTTTTCAGAAAGACATCGATAATTGGTTTCATCAACTGAGAGCCAACAAGTCCTCAACCTAGCTGGCTGTCCGAGAATTTTAGGCATTTTTAATATTCGTAACTAGGGTGTCGCTTACACAGTTATCTTGACCGAATCCTTACCATTTCCAATCGGGAATCCGTTTTCGGGGTTCCCAGAGGATTTCTTCCTCATCTAAGGTCGCACTAACCCATCGCCCAAACACAAAGAGGGCATCCGACAGTCGATTGAGGTAAGCAATTAAATTTTCTGCGATCGCGTTTTCTTGGTGAAGTCGAAGCACTTGCCTTTCTGCCCGTCGACAAACCGTTCGTGCTTGGTGTAGAAAAGCGTTCAACGGAGAGCCTCCTGGTAGAATGAAACTTTTTAAGGGAGGTAATTCTGCGTTCATTGTATCGATGAGTTCTTCCAGCCACTCCACATCGGAGTTTTGAATTTTTGTTTGCCCTTCGTACTCGTCTTCAGGAAGTGTCGCCAGTTGTGATCCCATGTCAAAAAGATGCTGTTGAATGGCTCGCAGGATCAAATCAAATTTTTCTTGCCGTAGCGAAGGTTCTTTTTGCTGGTTAAAACTTTGAACAATTCCTATCAGGCTGTTCAGTTCATCAACAGTTCCGTAAGATTCAATACGCGAATCCGTTTTGGCAATTCGTGTTCCTCCTACCAGACCTGTCTCTCCTTGATCCCCTGTTCGAGTATAAACTTTAGTAATTTTTACCATGTGAACGTACCCTTTTTGCCCAATGTGTTTAATCCCGGAGCCCACGTTTCGGAACTTAAGGTTCCCCTACTTCTCGACTTTGAACAATTTGCTCAATATTACTCCTGAATAAAATCAGAGACTTATAAAGTCGTATTAGAATTAATGATAGGTTTGGCCTGAAAAACGGGAAATAATAACCTTGCATTAATTCATTCATAAAATAAAACCACTGATATTATTGAATAATTAAAACTAAAACCATGAATCAAATGTTCAAAGTCCAGCCTACTTTAAACTCGCAGAAATCAGCGTATACCTAGGATTTTAACGAAAATAAAGCCAGAAAACGAGAGGAAGAGCGATTGGTCATATTTAGGCCACCTGCTGCGACAGGGAATCCCTGTTTGACGCTCTTTTGACACAGCAGAACCCGTAATGAGGAGCGTCTGGAGATGATCAAGAATAGGATCAAACTCATGATTTAAGCCAATAACCATTGAACTATTTCATATTTTTTAAGGGTGGGATTTTGAAAAGTGGAGTAACCTGCAAGAAATATCAGAAAAGCCATCATTTATTACTTGTGCAACTGCACAAAATAGTTGACAAAATGATAAAATTCGTTGATATTGTAGAGCCGAAAGGGATGGGACCACTAAAAAAGGGTTAAAAAAAGGCGGAAAAAAGAGATTAAAGTGCGTCGAAGGTCTTGATTCAAGGATGAGTGCATCCCTTTCCAATCATTGAGTTAGTTAAATTTTTGGCCAAGGTTTAGACGTCCAGAAGCCTTGGTTTCTGCACAGATAGAAAGTGCAGGGTTGTTTGGGTACTGGATGGTGTTTGAAATTTGTTGATAGGACTTTCCTATGAACTAAATGAATTTGAAAACAGTTAACCTCAATTGTCTTGAATGGATGAGACAAGGAGACATTCATGGTTGAAAGTACAATGACACACGTTACAGAGCAAGAGAACGAAGCAACAGAGACTGCGGGACAGGAAGCACAACAATCTGGTGAAATAAACTTCGGAGATAAGATGGTGCAATGGCGGGAAACGGCAGGATTGACTCGGAAGGAGTTTGCTCGCAAGCTCAATGTTTCATTGACCGCTGTAAAAAATTGGGAAACAGGTCATTCCACCCCTAAGTTGACCAAGTATAGTGAGATTGCTAAAGTTTTGGGAATTGACGTACGCAAAATGGGCTTGGATATCAATCTGGATCTGGAAAAAATTGGTGACCGTATCAAATATGCTCGTTTGTTGAGAGGGATGTCCATTGAAGCTTTTTCTTATGAGTTCGGTTTTGCGATTCAAACGGTAAAAAGCTGGGAGTCTCACACTGCAGAGGTTTCTGATGCTTCTTTGGATCGGATTTCAAGAGCCTTGAAGATTCCGAACGATTTCTTTAACTTAGGAAATGATCCTCATGAAGTTTTAGCAGATACAAAATAAGAATTTCCCCTTTGCAGAACTCTTCCTGGAAATTTGGAAGAGTCTGCGCCTGTCACTGATTACTCCTCTGCCCATGAAGGCGAACGTTTTTCAATGAATGCTTTTGTTCCTTCAGCACCTTCAATTCCCTGAATACATGCGGAAAAATCTTTTGCGGCCTCATCTAATAAGGTGTCGAGAGGCATATTGCTTGTCGCAAGCATCAATTTTTTTGTTAAGGCATTCGCCTTAGGTGCACACCGTTTGATTCGTTTGAGAATATCGGTTAATTCCTGTTGAATAGCGTCCTCATTTTCGCAAACATAGTGCACAACGCCTAATTCTTTGGCTTCGGCCCCTTGAAAGCGAGCTCCCATGACGCCCAGACGTCGAGCCTGAGTCAGTCCGATACGTTGAACGACAAAGGGCGCAATTTGAGCGGGAGGAATCCCCAGTCCGGTTTCAGGCAATTTGAAGGTAGCATCCTGATGCGCAATGGCTATATCAGAGACACAGGCCAAGCCAAAGCCACCACCCATAACGGACCCTTCCAAAATAACAACAACGGCCTGGGGTGCGGAGTTAACAAGGGAGATGAGTTGCCCAAATTTACGATTCATTTCATAGAAGGGGTCCCCTGCTTCCCCTTGCGCTAATTTTTGACGGGCATCCACCATATCTTTAATATCGCCCCCCGCACAAAAGTGGCCTTCCGTGCCCCGAATGACAACAGCGCGGATTTCACGGTTGCTTTGGATTCCGGAAAAAACAACCATCAGTTCAGTGACCATAACCAGATTCATGGCGTTACGAGCTTTGGGCCGATTGAGTGTCACATGAAGAATTCCAGATTCCAAAGTTAAGACAAGTGTTTCACACGCAGGTAAATGCATAGATCCTCCATTGTTGTAATGAGTCAGCCACAGATGAACGCAAATGAATTGAAAAATAAAGAGATTACAAAACACGAAAAAATGGGTTTTATATAGGTTGTTTTAATAAATGTTTGGATAGCCGTTTCCCCAGACAGACAAGGGTCAGAGTTGGTGGAAGCCCCCACGGTTCAGGTATAACCGAACAGTCACAAACATAAAGATTGGAATACTTGGTCATTAAATTCGCGTCAAGAAACTCACCGATTTTAACCGTACCGCCTGGATGTGCCGCAAGATACCATGTTTTGAATATTCCCTTTGCACCGGCCTTTTTTAAGATTTCCTTTGCACGCTTATATCCATTCAATAATTTCTGACGATCCTCTTCAGCAAGATTTTTACGCACCTGACCACTTTGGGTAAGATTTCCCCCAAGTGAATCCTTAGCCTTTATCATAATTCGCAGAGTCCTTTTTTGCGAAAAAATTCTGTGAAACCTGAAAACCTGCGCTGAGAATATTGCGTCAAGGGCAGGGGGAAGTGACATATCGGTCATCATATAGCCCTCATCTTTCATGTGAATGCCTGCTGACATGGGAATTTCATTCCCTGCTTTTAGATCCTTTACCACACCACATACTGAAATTAGGGGATCAAAAAAATAATTTTCCCCAACGCCTTCAAATCCACTGTTTTTGAGTATCACAGGAGTACCAATACCTCCTGCGCTGACAACAACAACAGGGGCGAAGGCCTTACAGGTTTTACCTTTATACTTAAATAACACTCCTGTTGAGGTATTGTTTTGAATCATAATTTTTTTTACTTTGGCCTTGTTAAGTAAAGTCGCGCCCTTACGGATAGCTTCTTCCACATACATTTTAGCACTCCACTTAATATCATGGGGATCTCCATAATAACCGAACTTTTTATCGGGTGTCCATCTGTCCTGGTACATAAATTTATCAAGCTTTTCCCATTTGTAACCTAGTGACTGTGCACTTTCCATGATCCTATTTGCCATGGGGGTCATCATTTCATCCTTTAAGGGGCCAATGGGAAGTTCCTTCCGTGCTTCCTCCAGTTCTTCGCTCACATCAATTCCATAGGATTTAAGCATTTCCAGAGGCACAGGGAAGCAGGTTCCGTAGTAAAAAATTGAACTTCCCCCTGTGATGATACCACGCACCATGCCGAGAAACTTATTGGTCAGCAAAAGACTTTTAAAAGGAATAAGCTGATAGAGAGCATACTGATAAAATTTTCCATTCAATTTCGGATTAGAACCCCATTCAAGAATAAGAACTCTTTTTCCCTGCTTTGACAACTCCTTTGCTACAGTCGCGCCACCAGGTCCTGAACCAACTACAATTGCGTCATAGTTCTGCTGTTGAAAAACCATTGTTTTATCCTGTTTTAGGTTGAGAAAATGTTTTTTTTTCAGATATCATTGCATAACAACCAAGTCAACTCATTTGGCAATATTAATGTCATACGAAACCTTACTCGACTTTGAACAATTTGCTCAATATTACTCCTGAATAAAATCAGAGACTTATAAAGTCGTATTAGAATTAATGATAGGTTTGGCCTGAAAAACGGGAAATAATAACCTTGCATTAATTCATTCATGGGCTTGGTCGTAAGTTCGGCCACCCTGTCTAAAAATTAGTAGAAATTGCAACTCAATCAGGAGTAGTGTATTAACAATTTTTCAAAAATCATGTTAACCCTCTCACCCGAATGAACCATGCAATCA
>JBBCAX010000309.1:0-3262 GCA_051382335.1 Deltaproteobacteria bacterium TL4 | reverse complement strand
GTCCAATGCGTTCGGCACACCAAGCCCTTGAAGAAATTCTTCACTGGTACAAACAGGGATACCGAATCGCGGTGGATATTGACCTGGAGAAATTTTTCGACACGGTCAGTCATCGGGTCTTGATGAGTCGCATCTCCCGACGGGTACAAGATGAGGGCATTCTGCAACTGATTCGACGTTATCTGCGATCGGGAACGGTGGTTAATGGACGCCTGAATCAAACTCGCCTGGGGGTCCCGCAAGGGTCTCCTCTTTCCCCTTTACTCAGTAATATCCTTCTGGATGATCTGGACAAGGAGTTAGAAAAACGAGGTCATAAATTCGCTCGTTATGCGGATGATGTGATGATTTTGGTCAAATCCCAACGTGCAGGGGAACGGGTGATGGAAAGTCTTACCCGCTTCCTGGAAAAGAAACTAAAAGTGAAGGTCAACCGTGAGAAAAGTAAAGTGGCCCCTTTGGAAGAAAGAACCTTTCTGGGTTTTTGCTTTCAAAGGAAACGTTTCTGGGCGACCGAAAAATCCGTTCAGAAATTCAAACAGCGGATTCGTGACCTTTCCTCACGAAGCCGGGGAGTTTCAATGCCAAGTCGTCTGAAATCCCTGAGAGAGTACATTCAGGGATGGATGGGATATTACGCCATTATGGCTGAAATATGACACGGCAGTCGAACTCGATCACTGGCTGAGAAGAAGGATTCGGATGTGCTATTGGAAACAATGGAAACGTCCGAGGACACGAATCAGGGAACTCCTCAAACTAAAGGTTCCCAAGCGACAGGCCATTATGGTTGGTCTCAGTCGGAAAGGATATTGGAAACTCTCCAAGACTCTTTCAACCAATAGGGGACTGACCCATCTCTATCTCCAAAAACAGGGACTTGTTTCTATCAGACAACTTTGGATCAAGTGTCACTATCCCGCGACAGCGCGATGATTTCTACGAACCGCCGTATGCGGAGCCGCATGTACGGTGGTGTGGGAGGTGGCGGAGAAAAACCGCTACCTACCCGATTGGCAAACCACTCACGTACCGCAGTCAATGACGCAACGCAGTGACGAAACACCACGTCCCGCAGTCAAAGACGAAACGCAGATACGAAACACCACGTCACGCAGCGACAAACCGCAGTCAATGACGCACCGTAGTGACGAAACACAAATCACGCACCGCAGTCAATGACGCACCGCAAATCACAAAGTGCCAACGCAAAGCTCAGAGGGCGCTGTAAGCGCTCCTCTGGAGCGACTGGTTAGGCGACATTTGTCTCTACGAATTGACTTTCAGAGGAACTTGGAGGTATTTTCTCACCTTGCTCAAGCATATCTTCAATATGCAGATCAATTGCTTCTTGAATTAATTCCAGGACGGATTCACGAGTCTTCGCAACAGCAATACACCCTGGAAGGTCTGGAACATGAGCGCCCCAACTTGATTCACCTTTTTCAACTACAACTAAATATCGCATTTCTTTACTCCTTCAGATCAGCTTGTTTGAGTACACTATTGAGAGTTCCCGGCGGAACATCTATAGATGGTTTCCCTGCAATTGTCACTGTACCACGTTTTGTTGGATGATGGAATTGGCGATGACTACCTCTTGTTCGTATAAGTTTCCATCCATCTTGCTCCACCAATTTGATCAAATCTCGAACTTTCATATCTCTATATCTTTGGTTTCTTTATTCTCTAGCCTAACGTAGAGCTAACCGAGCACTCTGTTGTCCGGTACCCGAAGTGAAGTCACGCTGTTGTGCGCTCCGGTTCTGCGGCTGGTTAGCTTTCTCCTGTACCCTTGCTCCGAATGACGTCGTGGCCGCGATCAAAGTCGAATACACGCCAGAGAATTTGTTCGATGAGCCAGACCTTGGGTCTTTTCTTTTCTGAAGGAGCGCCACCTGCCACTACAAATACTGCGCCAAGTTCAATTTGCTTCATCTCGGAGAGCTTGGCCTCCGCATCTGAGCGCTTCATTGCTTTTAGTGTCGTGAGTTCAGAGGCTGTGTTAAAGGTAGGTGATGCCTCTTTCTTATGAGCTGAATTGGGCTCTGCGAGCAACTCGCGCACGCAAACTGTTGCATCTTCAAGCGCTCTGGCTATACGTTCAAGTTTCTTACGTTCTTGTGGGGTCATAAGTTCACCAAATAATCAGGGGCGAGTAATTCGTTCATAGAACTCTTCGGCCACGGTATGAATTTGATCTGCGTACTGCTGATCAACAGCGTAAGTTGAGAGGGCGATCGGCTCACTTTGAGCAGGTCGTTGGGCTATTTTATCTGACTGTGAGACATAGGATTTGAACACGTCTTCAGGGTATTTGGCGCGGATACGCGCCATGTAGTCTTCTTGTGACTGTGTTCCGCCTCCTAAGTAACGAACCTTGTTGAACAGGATACCGGCAAGCTTCGGCTTCTTGAAAGTTTCGGCCCCAATTATACTGTTTGCACCGGCAAAAACTGAATTGATTGATGCTTGAATATGCGCGATTCCGAGTGTGGATAAGTACTCTGCAAGAGCGACAACAACATAGTATTCGCTTGCAAAGATCCCGTTCTGCGTTCCAAGGTACAAGTTTGGTGGGCAGTCGATGAAAATAAAGTCGTACTGGTTATCGAGCGTAGCAAGAGCCTTTTTTAAAAAAAGTTGCGCCTTTGGGTTCTCGAACCCAAAGCGCTGTGCGAGTCGAAGGTCTACGCCGAAGAGCTGCATATCCGACGGCAGTATTTTAATTCCGCGGTTGAGCTTCAAATCAAACTGCTGATACCATGGTGATTTCGCAAAGCGTGTCGGGGTTGCGACGATGGATGATAGATCGAATGGCTTGTCTTCGAGACATGCTTCAAAAAACGAAAGCAATGTGCCTTTTGCGTTGATGTGTTTTTCCCAGTCAGCCTCGTTGAGCCAGTACAGCGTGCTGTTGGACTGCGGGTCAAGATCGACCATAAGCACGCGGGAGTTGAACTTCTTGTAGAGCGATGCAGCCAACTCCACAGACATCGTGGTTTTACCGACGCCACCCTTGAAGTTGATGAATGAAACGACCGTTGCCATAGAACCTCCAATTGATTGAGAAAGCTAACGTCAGAGTTGAGCGGTTTCTTGGGGCAGAGCGAAGCGGCGCCCCAAGAAATCCGGTCGAACGACTTGTGTACGCCCAGCATGGGCGTGATCTGATGGGGTGAAAGTCCCCTGTAGGAAAGCCACTGGCTTTCAATGCTATGGAACCGATCATGCGGCACTGGCGGGAAACCAGCCAGCAAAC
>JBBCAX010000308.1:0-4454 GCA_051382335.1 Deltaproteobacteria bacterium TL4 | reverse complement strand
AGGATAACTATCATTTCTTGGATAATTAGTCAAGTTACTCTTTCAATTAATCTAAATTATTTCAGATAGTTAGATGTATTTGCGTTCTCTAGGATAAATAAACAGACTCATTAATGACCGGAAAGATGGAGTCTCGAATTTCAAGCATTTGTTGCCTGGAGGTAAACTGTCGTATTTTAGAAGCAGGAACCTTGAGCATTTCCCTTACATGATTCAAGGGGATAATAAAACATGTTTCTGCCGATTCAATCATCAAGCCACGGGTTACCGCAAGAGTCAAAGGAATGGTTAATGAAATCAGGGTTCCTTTGCCAAACTCACTCTCAATATCGATTTTTCCTCCAATTTTTTCGATAGTGGATCGGACCACATCCATTCCCACTCCACGTCCGCTGACTTCAGAAACTTGAGACGCGGTAGAGAATCCCGGGTGCAGGATCATGGCGAAAACAGCGGAATCATCCATGCGTTCCAAATCCTGTGAGTGGATCAAGCCCATCGAAATCCCTTTTGCGGCAATTTGCTCCCGATGCATCCCTCGTCCATCATCACGAACACTCAAAACGACAAACTGCCCCTTTCGTTCCGCTTTCAATTCCAGAATTCCGACTTCGGATTTCCCCACCCTGGTCCGTTCCTCTGAAGATTCAATCCCATGATCACAACTGTTTCGCAGCAAATGGGTTAACGGATCAACAATCTGTTCCAGAATGGATTTATCCAAAAGAGTGGTTTCGCCTTCCATTTTGAGTTCAATCGACTTTTTCATGGATATTGACAAATCCCGAATCATACGGGAGAAACGGGAAAACACACTCTGCACAGGGGCCATTCGAATTTCCATGATTCGCACTTGCAGTTCATCTGTGATTCTTCCAACATCGCTTCCTGTCTTTTTTACTTTTTGAGCGATTTTCGGGAATTGACAGGTTTGATTCAATTCCTGAACCAGAGCAGGAAAGACATTTTTACGAATCATTAACTCACCAATCAGATTCATGATTCGGTCAATTTGTGTTTGATGGACTCGGACAAAAGAAGAATCAGGTATCTTTGAAGCTTGGGTCGTTTGGCTCACAGCTTCTTCATTTTCCACAGGAAGAGATACCTCAATTGAAGAATGGATCTTTTCCAGTTCCCGCTTCAATTGTGCCAAGAATTCTTGTGCCTCTGATTGAGGCATATTTTTCGTTGACGGTTCTTCCGATTCCCAGGAGACCAATCCGTCGAGCAAGGTCTGGCTTACTTGTAAAATAGTGCTATTGTCAAATTTTTGCGCGGCTTTATGCAGCATTTTGACACCACGTCGATACTTTTTCAAGGCCAGAGGTTTTTGTACTGGATCTTGCGCTTCTTCAATTGCGTTTTCCAGCATTTCCAGACATTGATCGGCTGTGTTCAAAAAAGCCATCGTTTCGGGAGTAAATTTCTTCCCCGTAGTCGTTTTGAAAACCGTTATTTCAGGGGAAACGCCTGACAATCTTTGCAGAGAGAGGAAAAAAGGATGGAGATCCAGGAGATAGGTTTCATCCTGTTTGATGAATTTTAACAATTCCTTGAGTAAATCCACCACTTTCAAAAGGGTGTCGATTCCTTGCTGATCCAGATTTTTTTGCGGATCCCGATACAGGGCAATCACACTTTCAAACTTATGGGTCAAATCATGAAAAGAACTCAAGGGATGCCGTGAACGAATGGCTTCATCAGGGATTGAAGCCCGGAGTACGCCTGTATTACCTTTCATCGAGTGCAGTAGGCGAAACAATTGCTGCAAAAGAGGGGAAGGCTCGATTGCGGATTCTAATTTTAAGAGAAGGTCCTCAATGGCTAACAAACTTTCATTCTCTCCATCGAGAAACATCTCCTTCATTCCCGGTGGCCAATTGATTTTTGCGTCCAGAACAGGGTAGAGGTAAGAGGGGGTTTGCGGAGGTTTGGCTTGATTCAACTGTTTCAACTGAGTCAATAATCCGGAAGGAAGCTCAGGTTCCTGAAGAGAAATCATGCCATCGGAAGCGGGAATTGATTCCCTCAAAGAGGTGTAAAAATCAACCAGAATAGTTTTGAGTGTCTGAACGGTTTCCAGAAGCAGATCAATGGTTTCCGCATGCACGATCAACGTTTGTTTTTGGATGGCCGTAAGGATCTCCAGCATCAATTGAGAAACCGATTCCAGGCTCAGGAGATTCAAAAATTGACCACTTCCCCTGATTTGACATAAAGGTTGGAAGACCTTAAAAAGCGTTTCCCAATCTTGTTGGGATTCCAGCATCAGAATATGGTTTTCCAGATCATTCAGCAGCAGTGCGGCTTCTGACAAGGATTGAGAAAACACAGGAACATGTTGGGGGTTTATGGATAGCATCATATCAATCCAGCAATAATTTGACGTTTGCAACCATTTGCCCAGGTTCCGTAGGTTTTACCATATAGATATTGGCACCGACGTTAAACCCCTTTTGCTTATCCTGACTTTCATCCTCAGTAGATGAAATAATGATAGGAATTTCATCAAATTGCTCTTCTGCGCGGATTCTCGCAATCAGAGTGTACCCATCCATAATAGGCATATTGAGATCGGTAATGACCAGATCAAAGGGTTCAGAAAAAAACTTTTCTAACCCATCAGAGCCATCAATGGCAGTCATTACCTCATATCCTGCCATCTTAAGAATATAGGTATGAAAATTTCTGACCATTTCTGAATCATCAATAATAAGTATACGTTTCATTTCACCTCCGAAATGGTTTA
This sequence comes from Deltaproteobacteria bacterium TL4, assembly GCA_051382335.1. Classification (GTDB taxonomy): domain Bacteria; phylum SAR324; class SAR324; order SAR324; family NAC60-12; genus JBBCAX01. Next base: position 1,702 of record JBBCAX010000308.1, on the reverse strand, counting down.
GAGAACTTTGTTGATTTTTCGATACAACAAAGAATTTTATCGTTTCAGCTATATTTGTGTAATCGTAATTACTCAGCCGCAGATAAACGCAGATAAACGCAGATTTATAAATGTTTTTATAACTGTTTGGTCTCTGTTTTTAAAAAATCTGCGTCTATCTGCGAAAATCTGCGGCCAACAGGCCTGAGTAGTTAGTGTCTGGGAAAAAACCTGAAACAGAGCGTCGAAAATCAAATCCCCCTTAATCCCCCTTTGAAAAAAAGGGGGAAACTCAATGCGATCTCGTCTCCCCCCTTTTTTTCAAAGGGGGGCGGGGGGATTTTTTTGGTTTTTACCCAGACACTAGTTACTGTAATCTTTCAATAATCCGATTTTTATCGGCGTTTATCCGCTAAAATTTGCGGCTGATTCTTTATTCTACCGGTTTTTGATAAACCAGCTTTTGCCCAAAACGCCTTAATTTAAAATTAGTCGTGAGGCGTCCTATGGACTCGGCATGTCCCAGGTAGATAAACCCTCCCGGATTGAGGGCGTGATAAAAATGATTGACCACTTCTTTCCGTGAAGCATCATCAAAATAAATCAGAGCATTCCGGCAAAAGATAAAATCAAAATCCTTCTGTTCTCTCATTATGGCACGATCCATTAGATTTTGATGTTGAAACCTGACGAGATCCTTAATGGAACTTTTAACATGATAACCGGATGACAAATTGACAAAATATTTTTCAAAATACTCTTCCGGGACATCCTTCACAGAACGGTCATCATAAATTCCAGCATTGGCATGTTTGAGAACGTTCTGATCAATATCGGTTGCGATAATCTTGCATTTCCAACTGGAATCCTCGTCAAGCAGCATTTCTTTCACAATAATGGCAAGGGAATAGGCCTCTTCTCCTGTGGAACAGGCGGCACACCAAATATAGATATGTTTTTGGAAGAGATTCTTCTTGAGGTCTTTGACTACAGGCAGACAATCTTCTCCAAAACAGGCCAATTGCTCAAACTCTCTGAAAAAATACGTTTCATTGGTCGTAACAATGTTAATCAAATTTTGTAACTCCTGCCCGTTGGGATCACTGAATTTCAATAATCTCAAATAGTCGGTGGAACCTAAAGTATCCGTCTCCGCAATTCGTTGGATCAGTCTTTTCTTAATGAAAAAGATTTTTTTATCTTCAAAAAAAAGTCCTGTCCGCTGGTAGATAAAATCACGAATCGAAATAAACTCTTGCAGGGTTAGATTCATTTGGATTCTCCCAATTTCCCAGCGTTTATTCGTTGATTGATTTCCAATACGACTTCTCCAATTATTTCGAGAACTTCATCGTCCTCTTCTTCATCCGCTAATTTTTTTAACAATGAAATATCCTTCGCTGTTCCCAGTTGGGAAAGGACTTCTAATCCTGAAATCCGAGCCATGGGATCGTCATCTTTGATATTTTTCCTGGCAGTTTCCAGATGAGTGCTTTCTAGACCCGTTTCCAGGAAAAGGTGGGAAATTTCATAACGAAGTGCAGGGTTATTGATTTTTTCGGACAGATTTTTCAATGGTTCCAGTAGCGATTTCGGGGGCTTGGTCGTAAGTTCGGCCACCCCCTTAGAATCTAGCTTGCCCATGCCACAGCATAATTTTCTCTGACTCTGGGTCTCAGAGGTAAATCCATGCGATTTAAAAGTTCGTTAAACAGATTTCTGT
>JBBCAX010000307.1:0-2282 GCA_051382335.1 Deltaproteobacteria bacterium TL4 | reverse complement strand
ATAAGCAGTGGGTTTGATGTGGTGATTGGGAATCCTCCTTACATCCAGATTCAGAATTTTAGCGGAAAACAAGAGCAGAAAGCTTGGGAAAACCAGCATTACGTCACCTATGCAAAAACAGGGGATGTCTATTGTCTGTTTTATGAGCGGGGTTTCCATCTGTTGGCTCCCAATGGAGTGCTGACTTACATCACTTCCAACAAGTGGATGCGAGCGAATTACGGCAAGGCCATGCGAAAGTTTTTTCTGCGAGAAGGACGGATTGCTGGGTTGATCGACTTTGGTGATTCACAAATTTTTGAAAACGCAACGACTTATACCAATATTCTCGTGTGGATCAGAAGTCAGGAAAATCATGACGTTCCCGTATGGGATTTGAGCCAAACCTATGAGTCGGATGTTTCTCTCAAAGAAATGCTGGAAAAGGAAGGCCGACGAGACCCCCTTTTCAATGAGGATTCCTTTGTGATTGCCAAGGGCGATCACTCCCGGATTAAACAACGCATAGAAAAAATTGGTGTTCCACTAAAACATTGGGATGTTTCCATATATCGCGGTATCTTGACCGGCTTCAATGAAGCGTTCATCATTGATGGTAAAAAGAAGGACGAGCTGATAGCACAAGACCCGAATAGTGCAGAAATCCTCAAACCCATCCTCAGAGGACGTGACATCAAACGCTATGAAGCCGAGTTTGCGGATTTGTGGATCATCAATAGCCATAACGGTTATGACAAAGTACCTGCTATCAAAATTGATGACTATCCTGTAATAAAACGTCATTTGGAAGCTGTTGAGGCAAGCCGAATCCGTGGAGAACTTGGAGAAAAAGCACAAAAAGCCAAAGGATTGTTTAATCGTGATGATCAAGGGAAAACACCCTATAATTTGCGAAATTGCGCCTATATCAATGAATTTGAGAAAGAGAAGATTGTTTATGCTGAAATTGTTTATGATTCAGCTTTTTATTATGACACAATGGGTTTTTATCCTGAAGCGACTTCCTTTCTAATGACAGGAGAATGCCTAAAGTTTCTTATAGCACTCCTTAACTCGAAACTGCTAACTTACGCATTTAAATCTTTTTATGCTGGTGGTGATTTAAGAGGAAATACTTTTCGATATAAAAAAGTTTTTCTTGAAAACCTTCCCATCCCTAAACTCAATCCTGCCTCCCAGCATCCTTTTGAAGTTCTTGTGGATCATGTACTTTTTTCACGAGGCAAAGACATGGATTCCGAGGCATCTATGCTGGAAAGAGTGATTGACTCTATGGTGTATGAACTCTATTTCCCAGAAGAAATCAAATCCGCTGGTTGTGAAGTTTTGAAGCATCTGACGAACCTTCCTGAACTGAAAGAAGACTGGAACGATGAGGAGAAGATGAAAACAATTGAGAAAGTCTATCGAGAATTGTCTGATCCTACGCATCCAGTGAGTCTGGCAATGAAAAAAATGAAGGAGATCAAAGAGATCAAAATCATTGAAGGACGATCATGAAAAATCGCTCTGGCTTTGTGGAAAAGGATTCGCTTTATCATGCATGCGCTGTAGAATGTCAGGTAGTTTTTTCCTTTATGGTTTCGGAAAAGAATGGCTGTGATGGAGAAACAAAATGACGGAATATCTTTGTACATCGGCTCTGGGAAATTCGGTTCGATTAACTTCGGAAAGATGGGCGCATGTCGTAGAAGCTCACGATTATATGGCAGGGAATCTGGATATGGTTTTGGAAACGCTAGCTTCACCAGAGCGAATCATTCATGCTTTGAGTGGTGAACATTATGCTTTACGAAATTATCCATCAACCGTGATAGGCTCAAAAACCTGTGTAGTTATTTACCGCGATGAACTCAATGGTTTTGTGATTACCGCACTTTTGACTTCTAAACCTCAGCAATTTTTTAAACGTGGAGATATAATATGGAAACAGTAAAATTGGATCCGCAAATTGTTCCCCTCTTACTCAAATTACATCATCCTTCAATCTGGATAGATTTGGATGAGGAAGCAGACACACTTTATATTTCGTTTGAAAAACCTCAACGTGCCGATGACAGTGTGATGGAAGACGATGGTCACATTTATCACTATCGCGGAGAGAAAATGGTTGGTATCACGGTTTTGAACGCTCATAGAGGAAGTTAACATGCAACCCAAAAATTAGTCATTCTTTAGCCATGAGTTGTTTTCAAAATGATCGGAAAAAAATTGGAGTGGACGTATTCAAGGAGGCGCAACATGCTGGCAGTTAAAGGAACTTATCAAGATGGGAAAGTTAC
>JBBCAX010000306.1:0-43500 GCA_051382335.1 Deltaproteobacteria bacterium TL4 | reverse complement strand
TAATTTAAAGGGATTGATTTCGAATCAAAAAAAATATGCCTGCATTTGATTTTGACTTACAACGATAAACGCTATACTTCTTCCAAAGTATCAGGCCATCACGAGTATGCCCATTAAAAGGCATAAACGTTCTATCCAACTGGTATTAATAAATGATTGATTTTTCATTGGTTTCTTATTAATTTAAAGGGATTGATTTCGAATCAAAAAAAATATGCCTGCATTTGATTTTGACTTACAACGATAAACGCTATACTTCTTCCAAAGTATCAGGCCATCACGAGTATGCCCATTAAAAGGCATAATACCGATAAAGCCGCTCCTAATTTTCGATGTTCTAAATAATCAGCGTCAAACAAAAATTTTTGAAGCGCCATGTTGAAAGAAATAGTCGGAATTGAATGATCAGATACGGTATCCATAAGAAGTCCTATAATCAATAAACACATTATAAAAACAATAACCCACGTTACCACTTAAAAAGCAAGAGCCATACCACACGATTGGATTATTATTTAAAGAAAAGTGAGCGTCATGAGTATTTCCTTAAGTCATTTTACCCCTAAAGCCGAAGAATCGTTGTTGGAAGCCCAGCAATTTGCTAAGGAACAAGGTCATGAAAAGGTTGAACCGGAACACCTGCTTTATTGTTTATTACGTCAAGAAGAAAGTATGGTGTGTCCCTATCTGGAAAAATTAGGCGTTAATATTTCCGCGCTAACAGACGAGATAAAGACCTTCCTGGAATCAGAGGCTCCGGTCACGGAAAAAATCAGTCAGGCCTATATTTCCAGATCGCTCCACGGCATCATCATCAGGGCGGAAAAAGAGGCAATGCTTTTATCAGAAAAATATACCAAGACGGAGCATTTGTTACTGAGTCTGTTAGAGCACCAACAAGGGAGGGTGCATCAGCTTTTTTTAAAGCATCAAGTCACGGCAGAGGGCCTCAGACAACTGTTATCCCGGTTGACGCATCAAGAACATAAAAGCCTCCGGGCCACTCATGAACTTCAAGCGTTAGATACCTATTGTGTGGATCTGGTGGAGTTGGCGAAGCAAAACAAGCTCGATCCTGTCATTGGCCGAGACGAAGAAGTCCGTCGTGTGATACAAATCCTCTCACGGCGCTTAAAAAATAATCCGGTTATTATTGGAGAATCCGGAGTTGGAAAAACAGCGATTGTGGAATGTCTGGCACATCGAATCATTGCGGGAGATATTCCTGATTCTTTAAAGGACAAACGCTTATTAAGTCTTGATGTCGGAGCCTTAATCGCGGGAACTAATTTTCGAGGCGAGTTTGAAGAGCGGATGAAGCGTTTGCTTAAAGAAATTGAGGAGTCTATGGGCAGCATCATTTTGTTTATTGATGAACTCCATACGCTCATGGGAGCCGGAGGCGCGGAAGGGAGTATGAATGCCGCGAATTTATTAAAGCCCGCCTTGGCCCGTGGACAATTACGATGTATTGGCGCTACAACGATCAAGGAGTTTAAACGATACATAGAAAAAGACCCTGCCCTAACCCGTCGTTTTCAACAAGTGCTCATTCATGAACCTGACGTAGAGTCAACAATCGCCATTTTGAGAGGACTTAAAAAGAAATATGCTTTGTATCACGGTGTTCGTATCAAGGATTCCGCACTTATTGCCGCGGCAACGCTGTCTCACCGTTATGTCACCGATCGGTTTTTACCCGATAAAGCCATTGATTTAATAGACGAAGCGGCTGCAACACTCCGTATCCAAATGGACTCTGTCCCCACGGAAGTGGATCAGTTGGAACGTAAAATCATGCAGCTCGAAATTGAACGGACCGCCATACGAAAAGAAGACGATCTTGCGTCAAGAGAGCGTCTCAAGCACATCCGGCTTCAATTGGTGGAGCTTAAAGAGAAAAGCCAGGAAATGAAGAACATGTGGCAAGAAGAACGATCGCAACTGAAGCACGTTTATGAACTCAAAGAATCTTTGGAAAAAGTTCGTAATGAAGAGCAGGACGCACAACGTCGAGGGGACTTGGAGCTTGCGGCACGACTTCGGTATGAAACCTTGGATCAATTGGAGCAACAATTGACTCAAGCCAATCAAAAATTGGCTCTGCGTCAAGAACATCGCTTGTTGAAAGAGGAGGTGGACAGAGAAGACATTGCGAATATTGTTTCACAATGGACGGGGGTTCCTGTTGCCAAAATGTTAGAAAGTGAAAAACAAAAATTGTTGAAAATGGAACAACGTTTAGCGGAGCGCGTGATTGGACAATCAGAGGCCTTATCCAGTATCGCCAACGCGATCCGCCGTAGTCGGACGGGCATTCAAGATCCTGAACGGCCGATCGGTTCTTTTATTTTTCTAGGCAGTTCCGGTATTGGAAAAACGGAGTTAGCCTACGCCCTTGCCGATTTTTTGTTTGATGACCGAAAATCATTATTACGTTTTGATATGTCAGAATATATGGAAAAAAACTCGGTCACCCAACTGATGGGCGCCCCTCCCGGCTATGTAGGTTTTGAAGAAGGGGGCTTACTCACAGGCGCGGTCAGGCAACGTCCTTACTCGGTCCTTTTGTTTGATGAAATAGAAAAAGCGCATCCGGATGTTTTCAATTTATTCCTGCAGATATTGGATAATGGGCAACTCACCGATTCTCAGGGACGCTCAGCGGATTTCAAAAATACTATCATCATCATGACCACTAACCTGGGACATGAAGTCGTTCAAGCATCTGATGACCAGGAACCTTCGAATCTGCAACAAATTGCCAGAATCGCGTTACTCCAGCATTTTCGGCCCGAGTTTATCAATCGTCTGGATGAGGTGATTGTTTTTCGAGGACTCTCTCTGTCGCATATTCGTCAAATATGCAGACTCCAACTTCAGAAACTGGAAAAAAATCTTTCCAATCAAAATATTCATTTTAAATTAACGGATACCGCCGAGTTATACCTTGCTCAAAAAGGCTATGACCCCGCTTTTGGCGCGCGTCCTATGAAGCGGACGATTCAACGTGAAATTCAAGACGTCATCGCGACGAAATTACTCGAAGGAACGCTGCGTCCTGAAAAAGAAATGCTCATTGATGTAGTTCATGGAAAACTGATCTTTACCGTCTCCTGAATCAACGTCTGGAAATCCCCTTGGATACCACGCAGGAAGAGATCCCCTGGAAGAAAAGAGGAGCCTTCCCAAAAATATTTTGAGGATTTGCGATTAGTTTGCTAAAAGCATTCACTTTATGGCTTGAACTTTATTGTCGGTGATGACGCCCTCTGCACGTTTCTTGAACATTCCTTACTATAGTGTTTCAGGAAAGTATTTTGGGCTGGGAGCGCGGGCATCCCGCCTGCTTTTGCGGGCAGGATGCCCCCATTCCCAGGAAAGACTTATCTGAAAGTCTATCAAAGAGAATCAGCCCCTCTGTTTTTATTTTGAAATTTCATGCGATGTGAAAGACTTGAAACTCACGCTTTTCTTCAATTTGAAATGGTTTTGCGCCTTTTTACTGATCGGACTCTTAGGGAGTACGGTAGGGCTATCTTGGCAGTCAGTTTATGCGCAAACATCGAGTGCGGTTTCCCCCTCATCACCAGCAAACGTGCCTAACTCAACGAAGCCCCCTGCTTTTCAATTTCCACAATTCAGTATTCAAACACAATCTTATGTACATGATCGTAAACTTGATGTTTATATCTACACGCATGCTAAAATTGAGTGGAACGAGATCACCTTGGAAGGCGGAGAGATTCGAGTTGACCGGAAAAGTAACTTATTGGTCGCCACAGGCTTTGTCCGGTATACGGATGCCCGGGTGATCGCAACCGTTGACCGTTTGGAGATGGATCTGGAAACAAGACAGATGATCATGTATAATGTGATCCTCTATGATTCGGAAAATAAAGTGTATATGACTGCTGAGAAAGTTCGGAGAATCAGCCAGTCTCATTATGTAGCCACCAACTGTAGTATCACCACCTGTGATCCTGAAACCCCGGCCTGGATGATCAAAAGTGGTGAAGTGAATTACTACGAGCAAAATTTTTCTTCAGCAAGAGGCGCAACGCTCTATGCGCGTAAGATCCCCGTTTTTTATTTTCCTTATTTGTTTTGGCCCACGGTTAATCGACGTCAGTCAGGCTTTCTGCCTCCTGAATATCAACATGTTTCCAGCACTGAAAAAAAATTCAAATTGGGCTATATTGTTGGCATTCCTTACTTCTGGGCCATTGCGCCTGATCATGATTTGACCCTGACCTCCGAGTGGATTGAGTTACGGGGTGTGGCCCTGAATTTTGATTATAAGTATGCCTTTTTTCCCGGGATGCAGGGAGAAATGAAATATCGCAGAGTCTGGGAAAATATCTTTCGTGATCCCTTTAATGAGAGCGGACGCTTAACCGAAGAAGAAACTAAAAATTTGGAATTACGCATTCCACGTTTCAAGTATGAACTGAATCACAATCAAACACTGGATGAAACCACCCGGATGATTTTATCCGGACAAGTGTTTAGTGACGCGCAATACCAACGGGAATATGATCAAGTGCTCATTCCTGATCCGAATTATGCGCAAAGAATGTCGCTTTCTATCGCACGACAATATGAAATAGGGTACACTTCCCTACTTTTTACCCAAGAACGGGTCTTTCAGGAAATTGCGTTATTGAATCATAACCTGGTACAAGACCGTGTTCAACGACTTCCTGAATTGACCTTTCACCTGAGTAATCAACCTTGGAATGAACCCATTGTTCTTTCGGCAGAAGGGAGTGCGACTCGTTTCAGACGTGAAAAAGGAACCAATGGAACGCGTATCATTACCACCCCTCAGCTCAGTTACCAATTTCCCTTTTTGGAATACTTTAAAATGCTTACAGTCTATGGAAAACGGCTGTCTTTTTATGATGTTTATCATTCCCCGACTTCGGATAAAGACAGCTTTTCCACAGAAATTGAACAAATCAATGCGGAAATCAACACGACGCTGACTAAAACGTGGACTATTCAGGAGGGAATGTTCAGTCGATTTAAACATTTAATGACTCCTCGGGTGTTGTTTGACTCGGTCCAGGATGTCAATCAAGATCAAAGTATTGCCGCCAATTTTGACCCCAGTGACTCCTTAGCCGCAAGACGCCTTTTGACTTTCCGTTTAGACAATATTTTATTGGCAAAGCGGCGCTTGTTCGAACGAAGTTTAAAAATCACAGCAAACTCCCTAAAACAATTACGAAATCAAAACTTTCCCCGTCACCTCCTTAACCGCCTCGAAAACATTCAAGATCACGAGTTTGCTTCTGAAACGGAATTTTGGGATGCGGTCGATAAACTGACAGACCATGAACTGAGTGTGGAACAAAATCAGAAAATCATGGAAATTGTCCAACGAGGCGTATTTATTCCCATTTCGAGTAAATTAAATCGTCCGACACAAGAGGGCCCCAGCTGGATCTACGCAAGGTTAAACCTTATTCAACGCTATAATTTGCTGCGAGAAGAGGCCAATGAAGTTTTCAGAGGTCCTGTGATTAATAATACAGAAACGGAACCCGGTGAGCCTTTACTTCCGTTACAAATTGAATTGAATCTCAATCCTGGACCCAAATTTTCTGTTGATTTTTTTGTTCGTTATCATCATCAACTTTTTAGAATCATTGAATCCAGAGCGGATTTTAAAGTTGAAGTCACCCCTGCCAACAAATCGGTGATCAGTTTTCTCAGCAATGAACGAGCCTACAGTACCCCAGAAGATGTCTATCATAGCAAGGCCTCAACGCTTTCCTTTGATAATACGTTTGAAGCGACGGAGGAACTCATGCTGGGATTTGCGGGAACCTTCAACCTGGATGCGGAAAATACGACCTTCAAACGGCGTTTGACTTCTGATGCCCTGAGTCTTCGGTACCGTTGCTCCGGTTGTTATGAAGTTAATTTTGAGCTCAAAGAATCTGTGGAAACCACCACAACCAGCGGTGGTAGAAAAAAAGAAATTCTAAACCGGGTGATTTCTGTCCATATTTCATTAGGAAATCTGGAGTTGCCCACAGCATTACAATCTATTGAGTAACACGCACCTGTTCAAAATATAATAAGGGATTGATGGGATTGGTTAGTTTATTTAATAAAGATCATAAGGCCTTCCTGAGGTGGGGGCTCCTTTGCGGATTATCGCTGGTGTGCTCCACCCTCACGATTGCTGAAACTCCGCCCTCTCCAGCGTCTATGGAAACCCGAAGTCAGGCCTCACGGTCTTTGATTTCTGAGCCCAAATTTCTGAATCAAAGAACCCCCAGCCGTTGGCAAGGCATGTACTTTGGCACAGGCTTTCGCTTTTTACGCTTTCATCTATTGGATCAGATTGTCGAAAATAAAAATATTGATAATAATGGCGTTGCGTTTAACCTGGGACTCCTTTGGCGTGATAAAGTTCTTGAATACTCCAGACATGCCTCAATTGTTGACTCGGATCAGACGCTGATCTATAAAGGCAAAGTATTCAATGGCATCGAAGTCATTCAAAATAACTTTTGGATTTTTAAAGCACCTCGTGTTTATCGAGATGTTTATTTTTATTACGGAACCGGTCTTCAATTTGCTCAAATTCGTTTCCTCGGTGGTGAGGATTTGATTGAAGAAAGCTCTTTTGTGATCGGAGTCGGAGGCACTTACTTTGTCACGGATTATCTCTTGTTGCAATACCGTCTCAACCATAGTTTTTATTCCCCCTTGTTGACCCAAACTCGAAATCAACCCGCCATGGCAGAATCTCAACTCCATACCTTGTATTGGGAATACTACTTTGCTTTTTAAATCACTCATGGGGAGGTCTCCGCTTTCTGTCCTCGGGACGATCAATTCCTGCTGGGAGCGCAGGCGTCCCACTTACTTTTGCGGGCAAGAGGCAGCACTCCCAAGACAAAACTTTTCTGGAGAAGTATACTGAAATGGGATTCATTTACTCCTCATTTGGATTTTTTGCTTTTAGTTGTTGTTCCGCACCGTGATACAGGCGCCGAATATTTTCCCTATGTCTATAAATCAATAACAAAGAAAGCATTAAAAAAATAGCAAACTGTACGTAATTAATGTCTTCAGCTCGAAGCCATGGAATGACAAGAAATAAAAAGGGTAACGAGGAAAGCATCACAATTGCGGCTAAACTGGAAATACGTTTTGCCAGAAACACACTGATCCATATAGAAACTGAAATCAGTGCAATCCAATAATCTAAAACGAGGAGAGCGCCCAATGTTGTTGAGATTCCTTTCCCACCATTAAAACGCAAAAATATGGAAAAAACATGTCCGCAAATGACACTTGCGCTAACACCGCCAAGTTGAATTTTCAACGTTTCTGGAACAGGACTCAACTCAAACAGATTCACAGCAATTAACAGTGCGGCACTGCCTTTTGAAAAATCTAATAGAAAGGTCAATAGCCCGGGTAATTTCCCTCCAACTCTAAGGACATTGGTCATTCCGATGTTACCGCTTCCATGTTCACGGATGTCGACACCTAACCAATACTTGCTAATCATCAAACCAAAAGGAATGCTTCCTATCAAGTATCCCAGTATCAAGGCAGAGATTAAACCCATACGTTCAGCAATATAAGAGTTAATGAAATGTAAGTTATCATGGGGTCGGGGTTAAAGAATTCTTCACCAATGACGGCTTTTGATTACCAGTAAGTTTTGCTGGTCTGTTGCCGTTTTGCCGCGGAGATACCCTCTTTTTGTATGATTTCCAACAGTTCGCGATCATCTCTATGTTTGACCAAAGTCTGTGCGCCTTGTATCCTTTGAATGGATTTGGCGTCATAAATATTTTCGCGTATCAGATAAGTGATCCAATCCAAAATTTCAGCGGTAGACGGTTTTCTCGTTAAATCCAGGTCTCGTAATTGATAAAAAATTTCAATGGCAGTCTGGACCATTTTATCATTAGCATTAGGGTGATGAAGCCGTATGATATCACGCATACGTTCTGGAGAGGGAAACTCTATGTAGGCATAAATACAGCGTCGTACAAAGGGCGCGGGTAAATCTTGTTCGTGGTTTGATGTAATGACGATAGTAGGCATGGACTCAGGGGTACATTCAATGACTTGTTGGGTTTCTGGAATCACAATCCTGCGTTCTGAAAGTAAAAATAAGAGGTTATTGGGCAGCTCCCGGGGCGCTTTATCTATTTCATCAAGCAAAAGTACAGAATGAGGGGTGTTATAAGCCTTGGCTAGAGGCCCCAGATGGACATAATCTTCCAGGTGATCGACTTTACGATCCCCTGTAGAAATAATCATATCGATTTTGGCTTGCTTCATCTGCGCGTTTGCAATGATCGCTTGTGCATCCATCAGGCGTTGTACTTCATCGAAACGAGAAACCAGATTAGAAACCTTGCTTTCAGAGGTAATGGGGACTTCAAAAATTGGCAAATTTTCTGAATACGCATATTCCTGAGCGAGTTTGGTTTTTCCTGTGCCCGGTTCTCCCTCAAGGAGCAGAGGTTTTCCAAGCAAACGTGCAATGTGGAAAGCCTCCGAAAGTTTTTCATCTAAAAGATAAGTTGAGGTACCAGAAAAAGCCCTACTCGATGTCATAAGTCTCCCATTATCAATGTGTGAGTTCAAAAATTTGATCTCGTAATTGTGACCAGATTTCGTGAACAGGAACATTCGGCATACTCGTCCATTCCATGATTTGGAACACATAGTCTCGAACTTTGTTACGAGACAAACCACGTTTCTGCCAGACTGTATAGATTTCTTCTTCTTTATTTTGTAAAGGTTTGCCGTCCAAGTTTCTTCTGAAAAGAAATTTGACCGCGCTGTCAGGGTGTCGGTGGATAAATTCCACTATCGAATCTTCTGTTACTTTCCCTGTGCCATAAACCACATCCGCATCACCAGAATCACTCTCTCGCTCCTCATTTTCTTCCTCAAACGCATCATTTTCTTCTAACGTCTGATCAGCATTTTGTCCTTTAGCTAAAGGCTGCTGTCCAGAGGTTGGTGCACCCATTTTGGGTTGAGAACCCGTGCCTCCAAGTTGTTGTCCTTGAGGCGGTGCCATGGGTTGCGCCATCTGCGGAGGCGGTGCCATTTGCGGCTTCTCTGGAGGTGCCATTTGCGGCCTTCCCGGAGCCATGCCCGCAGGTTGCATTCCAGAACCGTAAGGCGCAGCAACACGCTGTTGAACCTGATTTGCACTAGGAACCACAATCACCGCTAAAAATAAACCCGATGCCACGACAAAGGTCACACAGTAAACGAGTCCATTCAAATACAAGTCATATTGGTTTTTATCAAGATAATAAGTACTTGTGCCATAAGCATTGGAAATCAGGATACTTGTTCCATTCATTCCGGTTAAAAAGAAGTAGGTGCCAAAAGCAGACCCTAATAACATTAAGAAAACAGCGCCGATATAAACATTCGTATACTTTAATGGTGGCATTTTGACCTCATGCTACTTATTAATTAAAAACCTCAAGAGTCATTACCTCTTTTTTACTTATTTCATAAAATATGAACAGAGTAAAAACATGGATCACTCTTTAAAGAACGATCTTTTGAGTTGTTATGTTTTTGGATGCAACAAGAGCATATTCACCCTTACCAAAAATGAAAAGAAAATGGATTTTCCATTCATTTTTTTATCAATAAGGGGATTGCACGAAACATTAAAACGGGATGATCGTATTAGAAATATCGGCAGAAAAATAATAAACTTTAGGATTATTTGATGACTTCTTGAAGGTACTGGTATTGACGAGGCGTCATTTGAGGATGTTTCTGTTGATTAAGACGTTGCACTTCTCCCCGATACTGAGGATTCGCTTGAAAGTCATACTCAAATTTTAAAGGACGAACTCCCTTTTCCCCCCAATATTGCCCCCGTCGCCCCAACGACTCTGAACTGTTACGAGGAGAAGCCATTTGTTGGACTTGCTGTTTCATGGAGGTTAACGTTTGTTGAAGCTGCTGTAACGTGATTTGAGTGCTTTGAGTTGCTTGGTAAGAAAGTGCGGTTTCACCTGTACTGATCTCACTACTGGTTTTTTGTGAGTCTTGTTGAACACGTTGAATCATCGCAGATAGGTCCTCCATCGCAAGGAAAGGAGACTGAGGCATGCTTTCCATCTGACTCCGCATTTTTTGCGCTAATTGAGACACCTGTTCTTGAAATGAGGAGGCACTTCGTTGCGTAGATTCTGTCATTTTAACCGATCTCAAATAGGGCCGAAGCAAAGATTGAACACGGTTTTCATTCACTTGTGCCTGTTGGACTTTTTCACTTAAGTCTTGAAGCGATTTTTGCAATTCAGCATATTTTGATTGATAAAAAGAGCTTAACGAATTTTGGAGCTGTTGTTGCTGCTGATCAAATGCCGCAAGCATTTGATTCAGTAATTCCTGCGCTTCCTGAATTTTACCTTCCCGTAATAATTGACGTATGTTTTGCATTAATGAGGCAAGAGGCTTGGCTGTGGTCTTTTGAGGCTCTGGCTCCCCTGATGTTAAGGTCGACGCATATTCCTGGCGCTCCAAGATAGAGCTCAACTGCTTTTCAAATTCCTCCAGAATCTTCATGACTTTTTCCATCATCGCATCAGAAGGTTCACGATTCAAACGCTCCAGCCACTGTTCGAGTTCTTGAAAATCTTTATACACATCATTTCCAGCATTTAAGGCCGCTTGAAGCTCTTGTCTTTCCAGGAGTTCTTTAAGTTTAAGACGCATCATTTCCATGGTCTTACTTTCCTCCTCAAAAACTTTAAGCTGCTCAGGGTGAAGTTCTACAGCTAGAAGATACGGGCTAACGCCTCCACAAAAATATATCCAACTGAGGGTAAAAACAATAACCGTAACTCTAATTATCATACTTCACTACCTGTTCTGTTTCTTCTTAAGTTCAAGGCCATTGTTTGAAGTATCTCATATAATAAGGCGATTGATCAAGTCTACTATTCAAATTTTTTTGGCAACATTATCGAATTAAAGGGAAATTATCAGTGATCAGAGCGCGATTGTTAGGTGATGTTTGAAACACTCCCGATCGCTTCTTTGAGTACATGGAACGATGAGCGTAGAAAGAGGATGGCAATGGCAGTACCAACCATGATATCAGGCCATTGTGAGTGCGTGATCCAAACTCCAACACCTGCGCCTAAAACAGAGACATTGGCAATAATATCATTACGGGAACAAAGCCACACAGCGCGCATGTTGATGTCCTCCTCTCGATGTTTCCCTAGAAGAAACAAACAATAAGCGTTGGCTGCGAGAGCAAGAAGACCAATACTCCCGATCGTTTCATAAGTTGGAACAGACGGAACTAAAACTTTATAGAGGGCCTGCCCCATAACAAAAAACCCAAAGCTTGCCATGATTCCTCCTTTGAGGATCGCAGAAAGGGCTTTCCAGTAATCGGACCGACTCACAACATAAAGACTGAAACTATAAACAATGGCGTCTCCAAGCATATCCAGTGAGTCCGCCATCAGTGCAGTGGAGTGAGCCATAATCCCTGCCGTTAACTCAATCAAAAACATTCCCGCATTAATAATCAAAACCCATTTCAAAGTGTCATACTGCCGCTCTTTGAGTTTTTCCAACTCACATGCGGTATTACTGCAACAATCGTTCATGAAGCTCCTTCTGTTATCATTGTGTTACTGTTATTAAATATAAAAATAATACTATACTAATTTATTATTTCACAAGATAAAATTTATTTATTTCTTTACGTAGTAAATATATCTTTCTTTATTGACATATTATTGTTATTGGCGTAGAAGATTATCTTATGAAGTATCTGTATATCCGAATACATTAAATTTTGAAATGAAGGAGGTCAATCATGGGAGCAGTTGAAGGTATGGTGTTAAGTGTTATCTTGGGGGGTGCGGTGTTTTATTTATACCGAACCTTTAAAAAATCGACGTCAGGCGGTGGTTGTGGATGTTGTAATTCCGAAGGTTGTGACTCTTCAGTAAAACTCAATCCCTCTCATAAAAATTAAGGAAAAACATGGGAAAGATGATCAGTCTTCGTCATATGAAGGTTAATGAAATTGGAACAATTACGTCAATCAATGCCCAAGGTGAACTTGGAAGACGGCTCAGAGACATGGGCCTTGTTAAAGACACAGAAATTTCTGTTATCGGTAGAGCACCGTTAAAAGATCCTGTCGCTTTACGTTTAAAGGATTTCACCTTAACATTGAGAAACAAAGAGGCGGATTTTATTGATGTTGAAGTTAAAAGGGACGATGATGATTTTTATGGTTCCACAGAACAGATAAGCCTTGCGCTTGCGGGAAATCCGAATGCTGGTAAGTCTACGATTTTTAATTTACTAACCGGATCCCGGCAAAAGGTAGGTAATTATCCGGGAGTTACTGTTTCAAAACGTGAAGGGCGAATGGTTACCAATGATCTCATGATAAAGGTAGCCGACTTACCTGGAACCTATTCTCTCACTCCTTACTCCGAAGAAGAAATTGCCGCGAGAAATCACCTGATCCACGATCGTCCGGATGTTATTGTCAATGTTGTGGATTCCAATAGTTTAGAGCGGAATTTATATTTTACCGTCCAACTTTTAGAGTTGGGCCTGCCCGTAGTTGTCGCATTGAACATGATTGACGAAGTTCGCAAGAAGGGAAACAATATTGACTGCGAAAAATTGTCGCAAATTCTGAACGTTCCTGTTGTTGAAACGGTAGGCCGAACAGGAGTCGGGAAGTCACAACTGGTTGCAGAATCCATAAAATTCGCAAAAGAACGCAAGGGGCAATCGGATCCGTTGCGTATTTCTTATGGCAGTGATTTAGACATTGCACTGCAAACGATGGAAAAAATCATTAACGATAATAATTTTTTAACAGATTTGATTCCAGCAAGGTGGACTGCCATCAAATATCTGGAAAATGATCCTCATATTATTGGCATGGGGGGAAAAAAAGACAAAAAAGTCAATCAGGAATTGCTGGAAGTTCTGGTTAAAATCACCTCCCATTGTAAAGATACTTTGGACACCACTCCTGACGAAATCATTGCGGATTATCGCTATGGCTTCGTTACCGCATTAATCAACAAGGGTGTTTTAATACGAAATGGTCGCTCCACACGAATTGAAATTTCCGACAAGATTGATAAAGTGATGACCAATACCTTTGCTGGCCCATTAATCATGTTGAGTATTCTCTATGGAATGTTTGTAATCACCTTTTCTTTAGGTGAGTACCCAATGGGGTGGTTGGAAAGCTTTTTTGGTGTACTGGGTGATGCGATGACCGCAATCATGCCTGAAGGGATTTTGCAATCGCTGGTGGTGTCAGGGATTATAGCTGGAGTCGGAGGTGTTCTAGGATTTGTGCCATTGATTTTAATTATGTTTTTTATGGTTGCAATCTTGGAAGACTCAGGGTATATGGCCAGAATCGCCTACATCCTGGACAAAGTCATGCAGATGGTCGGCCTTCATGGCGCATCCGTCATGCCGTATATTATTTCCGGAGGAATTGTCGGAGGCTGCGCGGTTCCGGGAGTTATGGCGACAAGGACGTTAAAAAGTCCAAAAGAAAAATTGGCAACCATCTTAACCGCGCCTTATTTAACCTGTGGCGCAAAAACACCTGTGGTGATGCTGCTGGCCGCAGCGTTTTTTCCTCATGATGGGGCAAGGGTTTTGTTTTTTACGGTTCTTTTGGGTTGGACGGTCGCTTTGCTGGTAGCTCGATTTTTACGTTCCACTTTAATCAGAGGGGATTCCACCCCTTTTGTCATGGAACTGCCTCCTTATCGTTTGCCAACGTTGAAAGGGGTTCTGATTCACACTTGGGAACGGGCATGGGAGTACATCAAAAAAGCGGGAACCGTGATTTTGGCGATTTCGATTTTATTGTGGGCCGCAATGACTTTTCCGAGACTGCCTTCAGATCAAAAACAGGAGTTTCAGGCTGAACGGGACCAAGTCACCTCACAGATGAAAACGATCAACAATACCGATCAAAAAATAGCGTTAAGTGAGGCTATCTTAAAAATCGACAACAAGGAAGCAGCAACTGCTTTGAGACATTCCATTGCCGGGCGAGTTGGAACCACCCTGGAAGGGGTAAGTTCCCTGGCTGGTTTTGACTGGAGGGTTAATATTGCTCTGCTTGGAGGGTTTGCTGCCAAAGAAGTTATTGTTGCCAGTTTAGGGACAGCATACTCCCTGGGAGAAGTGGATCCTGAAGCCTCTGACAAACTTTCAGAACGGTTACGTGAGGATCCAAATTGGAATTTTTTAACAGCGCTCAGTCTGCTTGTCTTTGTAATGCTTTATTCACCCTGTTTTGTGACGGTAGTTGCTATAGCAAAAGAAACCTCCTGGAAGTGGGCAGGGTTCAGTATGGTTTTTAATACCGTGATTGCTTTCGTTTTATCGGTTGCCGTTTACCAAATCGGCTCTTTGCTGATTACTTGATCAATCGTCTCAGTATCTCGCTTTGGGCAAACAGAGGGGGCATCGCCTTTGCGGGATATAGATGTCCAGATAAGTTTTGTCTCGGGGGGAGGGCGTCCCCCCTCCGGTGAGGGCAAGATGCCCTCGCTCCCAGGACAAAACTTTCCTTGAGCACTATACTAACCAAGCACGTTCAATCTAAAAGTCTTTATGCATATTTATCAATTAGATCAATGGAAACACACTCACCGATTTAACATTGAAAATGTTCAGGGTGAGCGAAATACGATGTTCATCATTTCATTAACTACCGTGATGATGGTGGTTGAAGTCTCCGCAGGGTTGTTTTATGGGTCAATGGCTCTTCTTGCGGATGGATGGCACATGGCATCACATGCCGCGGCATTGGGCATTACCGTATTTGCTTATCGCTACGCACGAAATCATATTGATGATTCAAGTTTCAGTTTTGGTACAGGAAAAGTGAGTGCTCTCGGAGGTTATGCCAGTGCTGTCGCCCTAGGAGTGGTTGCCTTTATTATGGGAATGGAATCGTTCAAACGCTTTATGACTCCAGAAGCCATTCAATTCAATGAAGCCATTGCCGTTGCCGCAGTTGGCCTGTTGGTTAACCTGTTCAGTGCCCTTTTACTAAAAGAACAACCTCACCCCCACCATGGACATAGTCACGAGCATGAACACGAACATGACCATCACCAGGATCACAATCTCAAAGCGGCTTATTTGCATGTTCTTGCGGATGCCATGACATCTGTGCTGGCGATTGTAGCTCTGTTTTCCGGAAAAATGTTAGGCTGGGTTTGGATGGACCCCGTTATGGGAATCGTCGGTGCTATCCTGATTTTCCGTTGGTCCTATGGGTTGTTGGGGGAAACCGGAAAAATTCTGCTGGACAGTGACGTTGATCCTGAGACTATAGAAAAAATACGTTCCAGAATCGAATCTGATTCCGATAATAAAATTACGGATTTTCATATATGGAGAGTAGCGTCCAATCATCTCGCTTTGATTCTTTCTGTAGTAACCCATCATCCCCAGCCCCCCGATTATTACAAAGAACTCCTCACCAATTTCAAGGAACTCAAACATGTCACCATCGAGGTAAATTTCGCACCTGGTGAACCTTGTATGGATACGGAAAACGATTAGTAGGAGGGGGCCTGTACCCATTTTTGTATGGACACTGAAAACGATTAGTAGGAAAGTGACAAGAAAGAGGAATTGGTGACTGTACCATTTTTCTGGGGAAATAAAACCGTTTCATAACCCTTCTGTCATGCTCCTAAAAATTGAAAGGTTCCATTATGGATACAGAGACCACTGTTGTTATAGAAGAATACTTACAGTCGATTTATCATCTTCAGATTACGAAGAAACCTGTCAAAGCCATTGCTTTAGCCCATCGACTCCAAATCACGCCTTCCACAGTTCACGCAACTCTTTCTCGTATGCATCGGGATAACTTGATTTCTATCACAAAAAATAAGGAAATTCAGTTGACCAGTGAAGGAATGGGAAAGGCGAAAGAAATGGCCTTTCGACATAATCTGGCAGAGTGTTTTCTCTATAAAACATTAGGAATTTCGTGGTATGAAGTCCATGAACATGCTCACAAATTAGAACATGCACTCACTCCATTAGTGGTGCAAAAATTGACAGCGTTCCTTCAATTTCCGGAACATTGCCCTCATGGATGCCCCCTCTCAGGCGCAACAAAGGATCTTGCCGAAAATTGTTTCCCTTTGGATAAGGCAAAGCAGGGAACTCATATTGAAGTGGTCATGATTGATGAGTCCATTGAAGCGTCTGTTGAATTGCTTAAACGGTTACACGATCATTCACTCATACCAGGAAAACAGCATCAGGTGAGTGAACGTGTTGAGGTTTTACACTCTCTTTCTTTGGTCTCAGAATATGGGCAAATAACCCTTCCCTTTGATATTGCAAACAAAATTTATGTTCTTGAGGTTTCGAATCCTGTTTGACTCTTTTGTGGTGAAAGGCTACCCGCTTAATGAAAGGGGATTTTTGTATACTTCTAATTGAAGTCAACCCGCTAAAATAATGAAAAGGACAGTTTTATGAGTAAGTTAACTGAACAAGTCTTGGAAAAACTAGAAACCTCTGTGTTGGCTTTGTTTGAAAATTCCGAAAATGAGAAGGAGAATCCTGTTCGAGGTGTTCTTAAACGAAGCACCCTGAGTCTTTTGAGCAAAGGCATAGGCTTAGCGATTCCTTTTGTTGCCAGATCAGGATTGGATATTGTTGAAGTAAACTCGAACATGGTTCGATGTAAGATGCCTTTTAAATTAAACAAAAACCATGTCAACATCATGTATGCCGGAGCCTTGTTCACATTGGCAGAAGCCCCGGGTGGGGTTGTTTCTTTGTTTAGTTTTGGAACCAAATATATCCCGATTGTCAAAGAAATGAGTATCACTTTCATTCAAGCCGCTAAAACTGATGTGTTTGTTGAATCACCGCTAATTGCGCCTGAAGAAGTTAAAAGAATCAAAGCAACAGTCTCACAAAATGGAAAATGTGATTTTGAGTTAGAAAGTGTCCTGAAAAATGTAGAGGGAGAGATTGTTGCCCGTTCAAAGGGAATCTATCAAATAAGACCCCGCTGAGCTGTAAAAAGCAGACAAGGCCTGCAACGGTTTTCGGGGTAGGCTAAAAAAAATAGATTTATCATTTCTATTTTGATCTAAACTTGTTATGCCTGATAATAGTGGTCTGATTTTATCAATTAAGCGTCAAATCTAACAAAGATATTTTCATTCACAGCATAAAGGATTCGTATGGCATGGGCAGAAAAAATAAAGGAGTTGATCCGCATGAATGCGCTCAAAACAGTTGTTGGCGATACGCACAAAACTGTAGGAAGTTTGGGCTATGATCCCTGGGGGTATAATGACCGTCTTATCAATGAGGGATCTAAATTCGGACGGTGGTTGTATGAAAAATATTTTAGGACAGAGGCTTTTGGTTTGGAGAATATTCCCCAGAAAGGGAGGGTTCTTATTATTGGAAATCATAGCGGCCAACTGCCGATGGATGGCGTCTTGGTTGGTATCGCTGTCTTAACCAATCCTTTCGGTCCACGGGTTCCTCGCGCGATGATTGAACGCTTTTTCCCTACAGTCCCATATCTTGGGAACATTATGAATGAAATGGGTTCCGTTGTAGGCGATCCTGTCAATTGTGTCAAAATGTTAGAGCGGGATGAGGCCGTTATTGTTTTTCCTGAAGGGGTAGGCGGCTCAGGAAAACCCTGGAAGAAGAGATATGAATTACAACACTTTGGAACAGGATTCATGCGGATTGCGATAGAAACGAAGGCACCCATTGTTCCTGTAGGTATCGTCGGGTGTGAAGAAACGATGCCGAGCCTGGGAAGTTTTGATTCTCTGGCAAGCCTGTTAGGACTACCCTATGTTCCGATCACACCGCCGTTTGTCTTTCCTTCTAAAGTTTATCTGCATTTTGGAAAACCGCTGTGTTTTGAGGGCAACATTTCGAGTGAAATAGAGATGGAAGAAAAAGTGAAGCAAGTAAAGAATGAAATTTATGCCTTGATTGATGAAGGCTTTAAAAAACGTGGAAAGGGACGTTGATTATGACAGAGCGGAAAAAACCTGAAGTTTTAATAACAGGCGCCGGTGGCGAGTTAGCGCATCGTGTTTTTGAAAAAATGAAAGAGGACTACACACTCATTGGTGTCGATTTCC
Source organism: Deltaproteobacteria bacterium TL4 (assembly GCA_051382335.1). GTDB lineage: Bacteria > SAR324 > SAR324 > SAR324 > NAC60-12 > JBBCAX01. Next base: position 25,294 of record JBBCAX010000306.1, on the reverse strand, counting down.
GAGAGGAATCTCATTATGACGATCGGTTGGTTAAGTATCGTTTGGATTTCACAAAACGTGGATTTGAAGAGGTTTTTCGTAAGCATCAATTTGAGGGCATACTCCATTTAGGCAGAATTCGGATGACGCAACAGGATCGTTTTAAACGATACAACATCAATGTGCTAGGAACTCAACGTTTGCTGGAACTGGGTCGTAAGTACGAAGTCGATCATACCGTTGTCCTGTCCACGTTCCATGTTTACGGAGCCCATCCCTATAATCCTTCACTTATTGATGAAAGCTTCCCTTTGAAAGCGTCAAACTGGTCGTCACAGTTGGTCGATGGGGTCGAGTTGGAAAACCTGGTTGCCATCACGATGTTAAGACATCGCCGTTCAAGAGTCACCGTATTGCGTCCCTGCAATATTGTAGGTCCAGGTATTCATAATCAAATCAGTTCATTACTCATGCAACAGCGATCTCCGGTGCTTTTAGGTTATGCGCCGTTAATGCAGTTTATCCACGTTGATGACTTGGCTGTTGCCATTGCAAAATCCTACAAAGGCAATAAACCTGGCATTTACAACATTGCTCCTGAGGATTGGGTCCCTTACACAAAAGCCTTGAATTTGGCAGGTTGTGAAGAAATCCCCATACCTTCCGTTCCTCCTGTTCTTTCTCGAAAACTTTGTTCTTTATTTAAAATTAAAAACTTTCCGCCACATATGATTAACTACTTCAAGTATCCCATCATCATGGACGGAAATCTATTCAATCAGACGTTTGACTTTCAATCCAAGCATCCACTTAAAGAAATTTTTAATTATTATCGCGAACTGAAACAGCATTAGGGAGAACATCCAGCGAAAGCCGTCACTCACCAAGTTGTAGAGCGAGAGGCTCACTTTTGTGGGCAAAAAGGAAAGATGCAAAAAAGTTTCATCCCGTTTTTGTGCGAGCAACCCTGTTTAGAAATGACGAAAGCAGAAAGGCAGTTTGACTGACTGCCTCAGTAGAGGAAGGGAGAGATCCCATCCTCTATTTGGAGGGAGTCCTTGCCATACGAAACTTGAAACTGTACTCGCCAATTGAGATTTCGTCTCCATCCCGTAAGAATCGCTGTTCAATGCGACGGTTGTTGACAAAGGTTCCTTCTTGAGTACTCATTGTTTGAATTTTATATTGTCCTCCGATGCGCACAATCTTTGCGTGTTTCGACGCGACTTGTGGGTGCTTTAAAACAATATCGTTTATGCTGGAACTACCAATGAAAGTAATATTTTTAATCAGGTAGTTTTCTTGTTTATTTTTTTCCGCAATCAACACAGGGATGTCCTTACGCACAGGGCCTTTAAGTTTTTTACTTTGTATCGGCGTAAGTTCCTCATCGGCATTGCCGTCCTCGCCTATTATTGAGGTTGGTTGATAATTTTCGTTGCGATACAGCAGCGTCAACTCTCCAATATCTAAAATATCCCCATTTTTAAGAAGGATCCTGTGGATTCGTCTGCGATTAATCAGAAGTGCATTTTTGTAATTCTTATCTTCCAACAAAAAAGTCCCCTGATGTGGAACCATCGTCACCTTATTTAAATTTGCGGACAGTCTAAGGCCTCCTTTGGTTTTTATCTCAGAGAGAAAGTCCAACGTATAATTTTTGGCTTCGAGAGCGATAAATTGATCTTCCTCCCCTGGTGTCAAAACTTGAAATCCAGGCTCAGGATGAGAAAAAAGAAGATATTTCCTGTCCCTAACTTGCCATGCAATGAACGCCAGGGCCGCAAACAAAATCATCAAACTGCCACTTAAGGGAAAAGAAGAATCTGAAAGTGGCCAAATAGGGACCACCGTCACATCACTCTGCTGGACCTTACTCTCCTCTCCAAATTGGATTTTTAACTCGACTTCGTGCGTTTTATTGCCAATCAAATTCAGATAATAAGAAAGGACATACTCACTTTGCTGCATCGCTGAAATCTTTTGCAAAAACTTTGGAAGCTCCTCAAGATCCTTTAGGGTATACGCGACACCCCCCGTTTTCTGAGTAATGCTGTCCAGTAAACTTTGGGACGCATGACTTTCGATTAACAGATGAATCGGGGTAATTTTTCGTGTGGTTAAAAAGATTTTTAAAGGCTCCCATTCCTGATCATCGTATTTTTGTGTAAAAGCATGTGCTGAGGAAATGGTAATGACCCATCGACGATTATCAGCAATTGGAAAAATTTTTACATTATCGAAAATAAACTTGGCGATAGCTTGAGGTGGCGAGGGTGTGAACTTGATAAGACTTAATTGAGTATCAAGATCGGGGATGGTTTGAGCAAATTCTTTACTTGCGGAAGTCGGGTGATTGGAGTTTAATAAAATTCTATCCTGCCCCTGTTTCTGCGACAGATAGGGTTTAATCGACGCCTTGACAAGCTCAAGCGCTTGAGGGGTAATTGCCGTTGAATCAACTAAAATTGCCGTTGTCAGATGATACAGCTGCTTCCGAGCTGCTACCTGAAAATTGGCAAAAGGCTCTCCGTTAACTTTTAGGGAAACATCTTTTTGCTGAAGAGACGAGAGATACTCGTTCTGGTCTCCAATCACATTGAAAAAAATATGTCGCTCTCTCCCAATATAACCAGGATTAGAATCAACCGCCGTAATTTTAAAGTCCTGTGCCCTCACCGTCTCAGAATAAAAAAAACTGAGACTACACACCAAGACCTGCAAACCAAAGTAAGCCCACTTTGGCCGTAATATACTATCAATTATAGGATGCATCATTTAGATCTCACAGTATTGTAATAATGCTGTACCAATTTTGATGATGTCTCCCTTTTTCATAACCTGTTGATTCACTGAACGAAAATTTATTAATATCTGTCCTCCCACTTGCGCTGTACGCATAATACATTGACTCTTTTGCTGGTAAATACGAGCATGTTTGTCACAAACTTCAGCATAGCCCGATAGCATAATGTCGCTTTGAGAGGAGTATCCTATTAAAAATTGATCTTTATCCAGTAAGTAAACCTGTCCTTCATTATTTCCACAAAGTACCCGCAAATATGCTTTGGAAAACAAAGTTTCAATACAGGTCATAGCAAGGGATAGACACACACCGAACACTATTAAACCAAAAAAATTACCCAGATATTCATAGGGGATCTTTTGACAAAACTCGAAAAGAATACCACCAGAAATTCCACCTATCCCACCACCCAGGATTTGAAAGAAAAAACGTTTTGATAAAGGAAGTTGATAGCTTGTAACACCACCAATACATAATCCTAACAAAGTCCAGGCTGTCAAACGGATCCACAAGATGGGCGTGTAGAAAGCTAACAGACTTTGTGCACAAGTAAAACTGATCAGTCCACTGAGGCCACCAAGGCAGGTTCCCCACAACATGCGTTTAACTATGGCTTCACGATTGCTATTGAGTAAGGCTTCGTTGGCATTGATATACGCTCCGAATCCTATGCCTGCCATAACACCTTCATAGATAAACTGATCCAATAAAGGGAGCGGTTGGCGCATGTGAAAAAAGTAAAAAATCTGTAGCAAGGCCCAGCTACTCATCCCCCCGACAGTACCAATCACTAACGTAAAAAACAACCGAGACAGTTTCAAGTACACAGAATAACCCTGACAAAAGATGGTAATTATTGATGCTCAAAGGGGGGCATCTTGGAAGCTGTTCAACGTAAGACAAGTAGTAATACCTAAATATTACTACTCATCCCGTAAAAAGAGATCCGCATGGGAACGATTCAATTCTGCCTATGCCATAGATACAGAAAAATTGAATAAAACCACAAGTTTTTTCATTTATAAAAATATAAAAGCTATCGTCCCATTTGTTTCTTTCGTCGGCGAATAAACGCAGGAACGTCCAAGTCATTCCAAAAATCAGGCCGTATTCGTTGCTGAACATAAGCCCATTCCGGAATTTTAGGGTTAGTTTCTACTTCCTCAAGAATATCGGGCTCTTCCAGTTCAAAAACACTGTCTGCCGTATGTACGTATTCTTGTTGCGGAAGCGATGACGTTGCATAGTCCTGATGAGGACTCGGTTTCGTCGAAAATTCAGAGTGTGGAGCATACTCAGGCGTCTCCAAGGCTTCAGATTTTGCCATATATCTAGGCATTGTAGAATACTCAGGTCGAACAGAGAGCCCAGGACGTGACAGATATTCAGGAGTCCGAGGTCGTTCTTCATCAATCACGATCTGTTCTTTAAGAGGTTCAGAAGAAGAAAATGCGGGCGCTTGTAACGGTTCACGAGGAACGGACTCCACAGTAGCACTCAACGGAACATGTACTGAGGTAGAAGGTTTGAGACGCGGCAAAGAGGGGATGACCTCCGAAGCTTTAACTGAAGAGGCTTCAGACATCAAGGGGCTCCCTTGCGCTGGAACTGGTGTGGGTTGACTGGCCGTTTGATAAGAAAGCGGGGATACCGGTGTTTCAGGTTGTATGCGTTGCTGCGCAAATGAAGATCGAACCGCTGTCTTTCGAAAATCACTGAAGTCATCTTCTCCTTCCTCGGAGTTATCAAACCCAGTCGCAATCACCGTAATTAAAATTTTATCACCCAGCTCAGCATTAACAGAAGCTCCCCAAATGATATCTGCATCTTCATGAGCTTGTTCCTCAATGAATGCCGCGGCCGCTTGAACTTCATGGAGCGTCATGGATTCACTTCCAACGACGTTAATCAATATGCCTTGAGCCCCCGTAATCTTGCAATCACTAAGCAAAGGACTATGGATTGCTTTTTCCGCGGCTTTTCTGGCACGGTTCTCACCAACAGCAACCCCCGTCCCCATAACCGCCTTACCTTTATTGGCCATAACAGTGCGAACATCAGCAAAATCCAAGTTTACGATACCATCACGAGTAATCAGATCTGATACACCTTGAATTCCCTGTCGTAATACATCATCGGCAAGAATGAAAGCCTCCATCATCGAAGTCCGAGGATCAACCATCTTGAGAAGGTTATTATTAGGAATCACAATCAAAGTATCAACCTGTGCCTTGAGAGCCTCAATTCCTGCCTTTGCGTTACGTGCACGCTGCTTCCCTTCAAAATGGAAAGGAAGAGTGACCACTCCAACAGTAAGGGCTTTGGATTCCCTTGCGATTTTTGCAATAATAGGAGCGCCACCTGTACCCGTGCCGCCACCCATTCCTGCAGTAATAAAAATCATGTCCGCTCCCTGCGTGTAGTCCCTGATCTGGTCCACACTTTCCTCCGCTGCGTTTTTACCAACCTCCGGCTTGGCACCGGCTCCTAAGCCTCTGGTGCATAACGTGCCCAACTGAAGTTTGTTGGAGGCCTGAGACTTCCTCAAATCCTGGAGATCTGTATTCGCAACAATATATTCTACACCTCTAACTCCAGCGGTAATCATGCGATTGACTGCATTTCCACCGCCCCCGCCTACACCAAAAACCTTGATGACGGGATTATCACTCTGTATGGGCTTAATCTCCGCAAAACCTACCATAGTTACCTCTACCACTCTATTTTTTGAAAAATGAGCGATGATCCAATTTACGCCCCTGTATCATTGTATCTACGCAACTCCTACTCTGATTTCATGAACTCAACCACAATTTCAAAAAGAAAGGCCATCCCTTGAACAAGAGATCCATGATTAGCACAACAGACATCCTCCCTTTACAAATTTAGGGCCCCATTCATTACATCAAGTAGAACAACACCATCCTGGTCTGCCGGTGAACTTCCATAGTCACACCTGTCACGCGCACCTCGCACGAAAACATCCCTGTCGTCCCTTCCTGGAAACACGGAGAAGCGCAGGGGTAAAAACTTTCATTCTCTTCCGCCTAATCAGAAAATGATCTGCTATGACACTGACTTCCAGGTATTAGAAAAACTCATGTAGCCAGTCTTTCATCCTTCGAGAGACTTTGTGAAATAAATTAGTTTCGTCTCCTGAAAACCGAACTTTACTTTGATTATTGAGTCCATATCGCACCAGCCCAACACTCGTGGCATACTTTGGCGAATAAATGAGCTCTTGCAATCCACTGACGTTTTCTGGAAATCCCACACGTACAGGCAATTTCAATACTTCATGTGCCAGCTCATCCGCTCCGGGCATAATACAGGTTCCTCCGGTAATCACGACACCGGATGCCACAACATTACGATACTGGGATTTTTCAATTTCTTGTGCAATAAACTCAAAAATTTCACGGAATCGATCTTCAATGATATCAACCAGCACTTGCTTCTGAATCGTCCGCGCTTTTCGCCCTCCGACGCTTGGAACCTGGATCATTTCATCAGCTTCAACCAACGAGTCCATGGTTGCGTATTTTCGCAACAAGGTTTTAAAACGATTGGTCTGTTCGACTCCGATCAATGTCTTGACTTCTGTGAGAAAGTCTTCTTCTTTATTGAACTCTTTATTTTCGATTACTTTGAGTTGAGTGAGGATATCTTCAGGAAGGTGGGATGTCATCTTTTTGAAGGTACGTGAAGATAATTTGAGCTTACCTAGCATGGCGATGCCATACTTGTGCTTGATTTCTTCGGCTTCTGCTAACGGCGTTTGTAATCCAATCGCAATATCATGAGTTAAATGATTTCCCCCCAAAGCAAGCACAGCCGTATGAACAATACTTCCTTCCGTGTAGATGGTAATATCGGTGGTTCCTCCTCCAATATCAACCAACACCACGCCTACTTCCTGCTCATCCGAACTGAGCACCGCCTGGCTGGAGGCTAAGGGTTCGAGAACAATGTCCTCTACATCCAAACCTGCAAGATTACAACATTTAATGATATTTTGCGCAGAAGTGACAGAGCCCGTTACGATGTGAACATTGACTTCCAGTCGGGCACCCGACATCCCCAGAGGATTCTGAACACCATCCTGGTCGTCTACGATGAATTCTTGAGGTAAGATGTGCAGAACCTCGCGATCATTGGGTATCAATACCTGAGAGGCATCAATAACACGGCGAATATCTTCCTTGGAAACAGTACGATTATGATAAACCGTGACCATCCCGTGACTATTTCGGCCTTTGATGTGATGTCCCGCAATACCCGCATAAACAGAATGGATTTGTTGACCACACATCAACTCACATTCTTCGACGGCTTTCTTGATGGCTTGCACGGTTTTTTCGATATTAACCACGACACCTTTGCGCAAGCCTTCCGATTTTGCCGTCCCTACACCGACAATATTCAAAACATCACGACTATTCGCATCCGCCGCAATAGCACATATTTTGGTTGTACCAATATCAAGTCCGACAATGATATTGTTGTTTTTATTACGTGTTGGCATCCATGCTCCTCGCCACTATCCTTTTCAAGACTATATTCTCATATAAATAGAGGATTAATTTAAATAACGCAATCCCTAATTTAGATTTGATAAGATATATCATAGAAGTGGATACGGCAACAAGCCCAAATTTAAGATTTTTCTATTTTTTTAATACCCTATTTTACTGAGCTTCAAAAAGACAATTTTCTCCATTCATCCCACGAGTCGCGCCAACCGCGCAAGGAAACTTTTGAGGTGTTTCTTGACCACAATAATAAATTCCATCTGGCAGTGATGTCAAAGGAGCCTGGCTGGCAGCTCCTGAGTAAAAAGGACGTTGCAAAATAACTTTCCCTGTTTCTACAACAAAATGACGTTTTCCCCAATGATGCATGGCAAATTGACAAAATCTGTCAATTTCCTGCGATGCTGCTGTGGGATAATCATAAGCCTGAGGCGTCGAGGAGCAACTGACAAACAGAAAACACACACCCAAACCACCATAAAGCCATGGTGACTTAATTGAATAATTTACGAACATCTTTCAGAGCTTGAGACGCGCAAATAACAATAACCCGATCCCCTTCCTGGATATGAGTATCAGGAGTTGTGATCGACCATATATTTTCGCGGACTAATCCTCCCAGAAGAATACCGTCTGCTAATCCAGGCATCAATTTCCGTAACGGTTTCCGCGTAACCCAAGACCGAGGTGCAGCAACAACTTCGACAACTTCTGCGTCAACACCATGCAAATGCGCCACCGAGAGCAGTTCACTCCGACCAATAAATTTAAATATTTCATTTGCCGCGGAAATTTTAGTGTTCAATGCGATATCCAATCCGATGGTGGATGCCAAGACCATATAATCTTCTTTATTAACTAATGCGATGGTTTTACCAACACTGCCGTATTCTTCCCGGTTTCGTTTATTCATTAAATGTTTTGCTAACAAACAACTGATGATATTCGTTTCATTGTCTCCCGTCGTTGCGATAAAGGAGTCCATCTCTGTGAGTCCTCCCATGATCAACACATTCGCATCCGTTCCGTCACCATGAAGAACCTGAGTTCTGGATAAGGATAGGGCGAGTTCCTCTGCATATTGCTCATTATTCTCTATAATACTGACCTTCATCGTTTTTTCCAACAATTCAGCAACACGTTTTCCGACTAACCCTCCTCCTAAAATCATAAGGCGGTGAAGACTTTGATGCTGAATTCCTATGATTTTCATTAACCGATAGATATCTTCACTAGAAGCAAAGATAAATAAATGATCATTCGGCAAAACGACCTGTTCACCAGAGGTAATGATGGTAGTGATACCTCGGGCAATAGCAACAACTTTGAAGGGAACTTTACTATGGAGTAATGAAATTTCTTCGACAGTTTTGTTCACAAAAGGAGAGTTTTCGTTGACATTGAAAGCCAGGACTTTCATCTGTCCCTGACCAATATCAATCAAATCGTTACCTGCAGAACGTTGAATCAGTTTGACAATTTCCTGAGCCACCAACTCTTCGGGATGAATCATCAGATCAATTTTTAACGATTCTGCTGAAAGCAAGGGCGCCCCCTCACCAAAATCCAGAGAGCGTACTCTTGCAATTTTTTGAGGAATTTTGAATTTATCGGCAATCAGCGCGGAGAGCATGTTCAAAGCGTCATTATCGGTAACCGCAATCAATAAGTCCGCTTTTTCCGCATGAGCTTCTTCCCATTTTGAACTTTCCATGGCACTACCAGTCACAATACGGGCGTCCAGTTGCTCACTTGCATAGGCAATGATGTTGGGGTCTGATTCAATCACAGTCACAGAATGTCCTTCATGAACCAAACGCTTGGCTAAATGCCAACCCACGCCTCCAATCCCCAGAAGAATAATATTTTTTAAGGCCATGTTATTGTTCCAAAAGTAAAATTATGCAGGAAAAGGAAATTCCTCTAGCAACTCGGTTGCAATCTTTTCCCCCTGCTCCGGACGGTTAAAGACCATACGGTGTAAGCTTGCAGGAATAAAGGAATCACATAGATCATCAGGGATGACGTAGTCTCTTTTGTGACATAACGCCAGTCCTTTACACAGGCGCATCCATAACAACGCACCGCGCAGACTGACTCCCATCTTTATTTCCGAATGATTTCTGGTTCGGTTCACGATCTGATACAAATAATCAATTAACTCGTTCCGGACCGCTACCTCTTCAACGGCAGAGCGTAACTCAAGGAGATTCACCGGATTTTTGGGCTTCAATTCTGGACGTTGATTTTCAAAGATGTTAAGTTGGGATTTTTGAATCAATTGTTTTTCGAGTATCTCCGGCGGATATCCGATGGAAAGTTTGACCATAAAGCGATCCAGTTGTGACTCCGGAAGCGGATAGGTTCCAGCAAAGGTGACAGGGTTTTGCGTCGCAATAATAACAAACGGTTGCGGTAGCGGATGTTGATGGTTCCCAATATCAATCGCATCTTCCGTCATGGCTTGCAATAAAGCAGACTGGGTCTTGGGAGACGCTCGGTTGAGTTCATCGGCAAGTACTAAATTATGAAACAAAGGACCTTTTTTGAATTCAAAGCTTCCGAGTTGTTGTAAATAAATTTCAACTCCGACGATGTCCGAAGGCATCAGATCTGAGGTAAATTGAATGCGTTGAAAATCAAGCTGGAGGACGTGACTGATCATTTGGGCAAAAGTGGTTTTTCCCATCCCGGGAATGTCTTCCAACAGGATATGTCCCCCAGCGAGTATTGAGGCCAGCGCGTATCGAATGACAGGAGAAGGACGCCCAAATAAAGCGACCAGGTTTTCTTGAAGCGTTTTGATGAGCAAAATAGCTTGTGAAGAGTTCATACCAATCTAAAAAACATTAAATTTCCAATTCATATTGGGCGACTCGTTTTTGATAACGCCGTGGATTTTTAGAAGAAATATCAACATCATACCACGCTCCGGCATGGGGAACACTGGAAAGTCCATAATAATTCGAGGGATCATTCCCATGTTCAAGGCACTGCACAATGGCATTCGCAATCCATTTTTCAATTTTCAAGACAACCGTTTTTTTCCGTAAACGTCCTTGATCATCCCTGTTCAAAATATTCGGGATCGTGTTGGTTGTGATGAACTGCTTTAAATTCTTCGAATTCAGATTTTCTCTTCCTTCGGGTGAAATATAGGTATGGGTACAGTAGAAGAAAATATTTTCAGGACACGCCTTTTCATTTTCCGCGAGCAGATTCATGTTCGCAGAAATCGTCCCTCCGGTCCGAACCATATCATCCAACACAAAAACATCCCGTCCTTTCAGCAGCTCAATATCATCGGAGATATTCAACTCCACCTCTCGCTGACCATGACGCTTCTTATCGATGGTTACCAGAACTGAATTGTGAAGTCCCGTGTATTCGCGTACATGATTTGCGAAACCGGTCGCACCTCGGTCGGGGGCGACAAAGCCAACATACTTTCCGTGATTCTCCAGTCGTGCTAGCCCTGAATTCAGAATATAATTGGCTACAATGTGAGAAATATCAAGATTGATAAAACAAAGTTTACCTAAAGCGTTATCCCCTTGAAAGGTGTTCTGATAGATATGTTTCATGACTTCAGGTTTGTGATTATGTACCGTCATCACCAAGTCTACCCCTGCTTCTTTGAGCAGTTGGGCATAGAGCAATGAAGAACAGGGCTGTCCCGCAAACTTTTGGCGAGAGTCAAAGTCAGTGACTTGAGGGTGGTCTATGGTTCTGGGGCCTCGATCTTGGGCTGAGTAAAATAAATCAGGTTCAATCAAGGCCACATACTCCGCGCCATTCTCTTTTGCTGCTCTTGCCAAAATAAAATTCCGCATTGCTAATTCATTGCGGGTGTAGTGGGGAGACGCTGTTGAAACAATACAAACGGACTTTCCCTTCAGCCCGTAACCCAGGGTTTCTTCAGTAACGCCCTCAAGCAAAAAACGAGAACAGAACTCTTGGTTTGCAAAAGTTTTGAGTGAAACAATATCAGATATTTCAACTTGCTGTTCATAGTTATGAGCAACACTGATAGCAAAGGAGGCATCACTGACATTAGAAATCAGAATAGTATTTTCCATAAAGATTTTCTTCTATTAGGACCAATGAACTCACGGAAATGATGGACAAATCACACGCCTGTCCTCAACTTTTACCTCTCCGTTAGCAATCCATCGGAGAGCTTGAGGTAAAATTCGGTGTTCTTCCTTCAGAATACGTTCCATTAAGGATTCTTCCGTATCATCGGAAAGAACAGGGACAGGTGCTTGAATAATAATGGGACCCGTATCGACACCACGGTCAATAAACATAACGGTACATCCCGTAACCTTCACTCCATATTCAAACGCCTGCTTTTGAGCATGGATACCAGGAAATGCGGGGAGTAAAGAAGGATGGATATTGATGATACGATTCTTCCATAGATCAACAAACTTAGCAGAAAGCACGCGCATAAAACCTGCTAAAACAATGAACTCAACCTTTAAGGATTTCAGTTCGTTGTGAACAGCGTCGTCAAACGCCTCACGGGAATCATAATCTTTATGAGAAACATAAAGGGTACGGAGGTTGTGACGTTTCGCACGCTCTAACGCAAACGAGTTTTCTTTATTGCTCAGCACGACTCTGATCTCAACGGGAAGATGATCTTTCTCCTTGGCATCAATAATGGCCTGTAAGTTGGTTCCGCTTCCAGAAACCAAAACCGCGATAGGAAGCTGTGTACTCATTAGAGTTCCTCCAGGCCAGCACTGAGATGTGCGTTGATCACTTGTTGCTTCATTTCCATTCGATAAAGACGAAGTCGTGCCCTCAAGTCCGTATAACGAATAGCCAGGATCTCGATTGCGCTCAGCGCCGCATTGACAGAACCGTTGGTTGCCATGGTGGATACCGGAATGCCAGGCGGCATTTGTGCAATCGCCAAAAGGGCGTCAATACCTTGCATGGTAGCGGCAATCGGTACACCAATCACAGGCCTGGTTGTTTCTGCGGCAATCACACCCGGTAAATGTGCGGCCATACCTGCCATCGCGATAAAAACCTCAATTCCTTCGTTTTCACAATCATGAAGAAATTGCCGTGTACGTTCTGGGGTACGGTGCGCCGACGAAATAGCCAAGCGGTATCCTACTTTAAACTCTTCCAGGACGGCTGTCGCTTTACGGGCAACTTCCAAGTCACTCTGACTTCCAATCAGAATACCGACACTATTTTTAGGCCGTTGATCGCGATAATGTAACAAGCCTTTCAAGCCAATATCAGTTCGATAATTCATCCCCTTCCAATGAATAGAGGAAATCACTTCGTAGCTTCGTCGCAGCGCTTTCTCCAAATTTGGTGCCCTCGCGGTCACCCCCAGGACGCGTCCTCCAGCAGTCCGGTACACGGAACCGTCCAGTCGGGTTCCAGAATGAAAGACACAGTAATCCTGTTCCTTTTCCGCAGGTTGGTGTGCATCAAAGCCAGAAATAATTTCTCCTTTTTGATAACTGCCAGGGTACCCTTCAGACGCAAGCACAACACAGGCAACGGCACCCTCATGCCATTCCGGTTTCTCAGAAGCCAGCGTGCCTTTGACCGTAGCCATGGCCAGGGGGAAGAGATCGCTTTTAAGCTGCATCATCAAAGGCTGACATTCAGGATCTCCAAAACGACAATTGTATTCAACCACTTTGGGGTCGCCATTCTCAATCATCAAACCAATATACAAAACGCCCTTGTAAGGCGTTCCTTCGCTGGCCATGCCGACGATAGTCGGTGTGACAATTTGTTCGAGGACCTTTTGTCTTACGTCCTCGGTAACGACAGGTGCTGGAATGTAGGCGCCCATGCCGCCTGTATTCAAGCCGGAGTCTAAATCACCAATGCGTTTGTGATCTTGCGCAAAAGGACAAAGCACCATCGCGCTTCCATCCGTGAAAACAAAACAGGAAGCCTCTTCCCCCTGCATGAATGCTTCAATCACAATACTGCGTCCCGCGTCACCAAACGCGTTTTTTTCCAAAATGGCACGAGCCTGTTGTTCCGCATCCTCAAAAGACAGACAGATCAACACGCCTTTTCCTGCCGCAAGTCCATTGGCTTTAATGACATAGGGCGCAGCTTGGGTTTTGAGATAGGCCAAGGCAGGTAGTAGCTCTGTAAAAACACCATAAGCGGCTGTAGGAATGTTGTGCCTTTTCATGAAATCTTTGGAAAAGGATTTACTGCCTTCAAGTTGTGCCGCGGCGGCACTTGGGCCAAAAACGTGATGGCCTCTGGCTTCAAGTTCATCGGAGAGACCGTTGACCAGATAAACTTCCTGTCCAACAACTGTCAGTTGTATTTGCTGCTCTTCAACAAACTTTATGATTTCCTCATGAGACTTCAAAGCCACAGTTTCGGCATGAGTCTTCATCCCCTCATTTCCAGGAGCGACATAAACTTGAGAAACTTGAGGGCTTTGTCTCATTTTCCAGGCAAGAGCATGCTCTCGACCACCACTTCCCACAATCAGTACTTTCATAAAGCTATATCAAAAATCATGATTCGTATCAAAATAGTTTTCTCCAGGAATCTTAAGAAAACAGAAAATTATTCTTGTTTTAGAATGACGTATTTCGACCCTTGCTGGGTTTGTACCAGCATCAACACCCCCTCTTTAAGGTCTGCGGATTTCAACGCTCTATGATAGTCAACTTCGCTCTGAACACTCTGACGGTTGACTTCCTGAACCAGCATTCCACTTTTCAGTTCGGCCTTGCTTGCCGCAGAATTGGGAGTCACTTTTGCTATCAACACTCCGGACTTTAATTCATACCCCAAACGTTCAGCCAGTTCAGGAGTCAAGTCCTGGACCTTCATTCCAAGTGCCTCAACTTCGTTTTCCTGACGGGCAACAGTGGGGTCTCCAGGACGTTCCCCGAGGACAATCGTTATATTTTTGGTGCTTCCTTCTCGATTAATCTTAAGTTTGACCTCCGTTCCCGCTTTCGCATTGGCAATTTCATTACGAAGCTGGTTGCTATTTTCAATGGGCTTATCATTCAAACTAACGATAACATCCCCTTTTTGAAGCTGTGCCTTCTCTGCGGGAGTTTCCCGCATGACGCCTGTGACTAAAGAACCTTTGGTGCTGCTGAGATTAAAAATCTTTGCCAAGTCGGGAGAAACGTCCTGAATACCGACTCCCAACCATCCTCGGGACACCGTTCCTGTGTTGATCAAGGACTCCATGATTTGTTTGGCCATATTGATCGAAACCGCAAACCCGATTCCCTGATACCCTCCGTTCCGTGAAAAAATTGCTGTATTTACCGCAATGATTTCCCCTCGTAAATTCAACAAAGGGCCACCACTGTTTCCAGGGTTAATGGCCGCATCGGTTTGAATGAAATCCTCATAATCCGCTATGCCAATATTGGATCTTCCTTTCGCGCTGACAATACCGTAAGTTACCGTTTGTGAGAGTCCGAAGGGATTACCAACCGCAATCACAGATTCTCCGACTTCAATTTCATCGGAATTTCCTATAGGCAATAAGGGCAGATCTTTGTCCTCGACCTTGATTACCGCAATATCCGATTGTGGATCGGTTCCAATAAGCTTTGCTTGCAACTCTTTTCCATCATAAAGCTTCACCACAATTTTATCTGCGTCTCCAACCACATGATGGTTTGTCAAAATATATCCGTCCTTTGAAACAATAGAACCTGATCCCAACCCTTCCTGGACAAGCGGTGGCTCATTGGGCGTCCGTTCATCACGACGTGGATGTTGCAGATCCGGAAAAAATCGTTTGAAAAATTCATCGTTAAACAAATCATAGGGATTATTAAGCTGAAGACCCGCATGGCCCTTAATTATTTTTTCCACGCGGATATGAACCACACCCTTTTGAATTTGCTTCACTAACTGCGCCCGTGTTTTGGAAGCACGAATGAGTTTTTCCAGTTCTCCGGCATCCTGCGCATAGGTTAACACCGAAGGTAAAACAAATAATATCAATAAAGTCAACCATTTTGAATATCGAATTAACATAATTGCTCTCAATTGGAAAAGGATGGTGATGTGCTGGATTTCGTGTTTTTTAAGGGACTTTCTCAATGAATGCCGCGCAAGTTTAGAACAAACTTGCGACAAAGGCAGAGAAGTTAGGAAAAAATGACATAAACCACAAGTTTTTTCGTTTAAGATTTTTGCCTAAGAATAAGATAAAAAAAATGAAATCTGAAGCGTTGAAAAAGAACCGTTACGCACGGATCCCTTGTGGTTCACGAGAGGCAGGGAATGTGGCTTTTTCACCGAGGAAAGATCTACTGCCGCATTCCGTGGGAATTGCTGTGTTTCTTTGTTGAAACGAGTAAAGATAACGCCTTAACCTAAAGCCTGTATCATAAAAAAGTTTCTTTTTCCATGTCGTCAATGTTTTTCACCAAATCACTTAAACTTTTTCCGGCAAGTACTTGATTAAACGCCCAGTCCATCAAGTTAGGGATGACAACATTTTGTGCTCTGGCATAACTCTCTAATTCGATAAAGCCTCTGACTTCCATAATTTCCTCTCTAGTTGAATGTGATTTTTGAAGTGTTTCCATTGGTATTGATGAAATACAAAATGTGTACCACGAATCTTGGGGGAAATTCCAACGGGGTACCGCTTCTTAGTAACTGATTGAAATGTAATATTAAACTAAAAATATTCGAAAATATTCAAGGACGAAGCGTTGAAAGAGGAACCAAGGGGGCCCAAGAAGAATCTTTGCAGTAATGGCACTTCCTTAAGAAGAAAAACAGAAAAAACATATGTTATTGAAATGGGTGCTAAATTGGCTATATTGAGGATTTACATTTCCTTGAACCTCAGCAAAGAGATCACTCTGTTTTCATCTATCAAAAAAAGACATCGTCTCAATCGGTACAAAGGACTGCGCCAATGCCTTCATCACAGAAAGAGCAACCGAGGTGCTTGATTATTATGATTGAGAAGTTTCCTCATCCCACCTTACAGTTTTCATATTTTTTCGATCCCCAAAAACATCGGTAGCGTAAGATAACGGCACATTGATTAATCTTTATTGACATTCGACATCCCAGCGGTTACATTTTGTAGGCACTTTTTGTGGAGGCCAAATACAGGCTATTTTTTCAGACAAACGAGGAGACGGTATTCTCTTGGGATGGCTCATACGCCGTTATCTTTTGTAAAAGAGGGAAGATGAGCGATGAAATTTCCGTGAGATCCTGGCTCAAAATCATTCATGAAAGAAAGTGACAAATAACATGATCCCCCTCAAACTCAAACCCGGGAAAGAAAAATCGCTACGGCGACATCACCCGTGGGTGTTTTCTGGAGCCTTGGCGTCTTTCTCAGAAAAGATGGCTCCTCTTGGTGAAACGGTCGAAATTCAATCGACGGATGGGCAATTTATGGCCAGAGGCGCCTTTTCCCCCCATTCCCAGATTTCTGTCCGTATCTGGACGTTTGACCCTAAAGAACTCATCAACGCTGAATTTTTTCATTCACGCCTGCACACTTCGATTCAAAGACGAAAACCTTTATTAGCCAGTCAGTCCACGACAGCTCTGCGTTTGGTGAATGCTGAATCGGATGGCTTGCCTGGGTTGATTGTGGACCAGTACGGGGAATTTCTGGTGATTCAGTGTCTGAGTGCCGGGATTGAATTCTGGAAACGGGAAATTGTGGACCAACTGAATCAACTGCTGCCAAACAGCGGCATCTACGAACGTTCAGATGCGGAGGTTCGGCTTAAAGAAGGCTTGCCTACGGTGAAGGGCGTTCTTTGGGGAAAAACACCGCCACCGCTTGTGGAAATTCAGGAAAATTCACGAACCTTTCTGGTGGATCTCCTCAATGGACACAAAACCGGTTTTTATCTGGATCAACGGGAAAATCGGAAGCACCTGCTACCCTACGTAAGTCAGGCTGAAGTTCTGAACTGCTTTGCCTACAGCGGAGGATTCGGCATTTACGCCTTGACTGGTGGAGCAAAGCACCTCACCAACATAGAAATTTCACAGCCAACCCTCCAGTTGCTTGAAGAAAACATGGCACTCAACCATATCGACAAATCCCTGGTAGCCAATGAACAGGCCGATGTCTTTGAGATATTGCGACATTACCGTAATCAGGGACGGCAATTCGATATGATTATTCTGGATCCTCCAAAATTCGCGGATTCCCGCAACCAAATGCCTAAAGCGCTGAGGGGATACAAGGATATCAATTGGCTGGCGTTTCGCTTACTGCGTCCCGGAGGCATTTTGTTTACCTTTTCCTGTTCAGGATTATTGGAACCGCCTTTGTTTCAAAAAATAGTAGCCGATGCGGCACTGGACGCAAAGCGGGAAGCTCAGATTCTTCAGCGACTGGAACAGGCCACGGATCATCCTACCTCGCTCAATTTTCCGGAGGGTAGCTACCTAAAAGGGCTAATCTGCCGTGCTGATTGACAAGACACTACCGAAAATCCTAGCGGAGCAGTTACGCTGCCCCGACTTCCTGGAACCATGCCAACGTCGTGTCACCACCCAAAAAATAAGCAGGCAGGCCAGGGTCCGGATGGTATTTAAAAAGAGTCCAGGATGATGGGTGAAAAAACTTCCGCCTTCCCGCGGATGATAGGGCATGGAAATCACCTTGTATTCTCTTACCCAACTCCCAGCAAGGTAGGTATATCGTCCGTTAGGCGCAATCACAGAGGATTCGCCATTGTTGATCACATGAATCACAGGCACCCGGTTTTCAACGGCTCTCAAAACGGTGGAAGAACGATGTTGGGCCGATTGGGCACCTTTGCCATACCAACCATCATTGCTCTGCACCACCAGCACTTTCCCCGCGGAATCCGCTCCTATCGATTCGGCGACAAAATGACTGAAAATGATCTCATAACAAATCAAGGGCTGAAGGAGCATTCCTGCCGTTTTAAACACCACCAACCGCGCCCCCGGAGTAATTGATGGCGGAATTCCCAGACGCTCAACCCATTCTTCCTGATAACCCAACCAAGGGATGTACTCCCCTAATAGGACTAAAAATCGTTTGTGGTAAATCCCGCCCAGGGTTCCATCCGCTCTCAACAAAAATGAGGAATTCCTGTAAATTCTTTGTCCCTGAACAAACTCAACCATGCCGCCGTGGATGATCAAGGGCACGTCCATGGCTTTGACCGCGTCTGAATAATTCTGACGCGCTTGGCTATTATACCCATATTTAACCGGCAGTCCTTCAGGCCACACAATGACTTCCGCTCCCTGCTTCGCGAGTTCCTTGCTCAAATCCAGCGCCATGGGATATTCATAACTGTAGCCGGGTTCTGGCGGACTTGGAGGGTAAGTCATCGGACGGTTCATTTGAACTATCCCTATTTTTTTGGTATCCCACGTTTCAATTTTCTGATCCCATTGTTTTAAGGTAAAACGACCATACCCCAACCATAAACCCAGCATCAAAACCCCCAGGATCAGACACCAGGGCGGGGAAGGTATTTTGCGATAACGAAGAAGCTCGAATCCTAAAATATTGCTGAGCGCAATCATAAAATCCAAACCAAACGCGCCTGTAAATTCGGTCGCTTGCAGTGCGGTCAAAAAAGAGGATGTTCCATTCCCTAAGGTGAAGTAAAAAATATTAGGAAAAAAAGACCACAGCGTGACCGTGAGCACAGGAAACAGGAAGACTGTTGGAAAAGCGGTCCGGGATTTAAAATATGTAAAACCAAGGAAAATCAGAGCAAATAATTGCGCCACAAAAAAACCATTTCCTAACCATAACACATACTGCAGAGGAAAAGGAAACCTCATGAAATGTTCCGCGACATGGCTAATCCAGGGATACCCACCGCAAACCAGAATCATGCCAACCCACACAGAAAGCCAATAGACTTCTTTATAAGAGGCTTGTTGCAGTGCAAAGAATAAGGGAATAAAGGCCATCCAAACCAAGCCGTAATATTCATGGTCAGGGTAGGAAAAAACCAACAACCCCCCTGAAAGACTGGCTAAAAATAGTTTATAGCCTTGAACTTTTGTGATTTCTGAAAAAGACAATCGAGGCATGACACCATTTACTTATTTTTTGAGATCTAAATCAAGGTGCACTCGCTCACGGAGGCGCCCGGTTTGTTGCGTAACGAGGTTTTTTACAGCACTGAAGGTTTTACGCAGAGGAGGTTTTTGTTTTAAGGAAAGGATGACATCAAAATATTCCCGCTTACAGATGATTTCTTCGATTTGGAACAAGGCAGTGATTTTTTGCAGGTTCAGATTCGAACTCAGGAATTTTCCGATAAACGTATGAGGCAGATTCAAGGTATAGATCTCACCTTCAATCACAAAACGTTGTCTGCGTTTTAACAGGAACTTTACCATGTCAAAATTGAAGATTCGTGTCACAGAGACGAGCATTCCTATTAAAAACCGACCCAGGGGATCAACGCCGTACAGTTGACTGGGCCGGACTTGTTGCAGTTGAATAACCCGTTGGGTTTCTGTCATTTGACAGTCAATGATGAGAAAGGATAAAGTCAGTTCAAAGTCAAAAAAACGATGTCCCTTGGCGATAAGATTGAAGTATCCGGGGTGAAGTTTTGCGAAAAGAGCATGAACGCCTTTGACTTCATGCTCGTTCCTTTTCTTTTCCAAATACAAGCGAAGGAGTTCATTAACAAGAGACTCTGGAATGACCAGGGTTCGTGTGATCGAAGACAGCTCCGCAATCGCTTTCGCGCCTTCCAAACCTAATAATTCCTCGACAATGTCCTTTTCCAACAAGTCCGAAACATTTTTAAGTCTGGCGTCCAAATCATCCCAAATCATAAGGTTTCCCGGAAATTAAAACAAAAATACGAACTATAACAAAACCGCTAAAATAGCCCCCCTCAGCGTCTAGATTTAACAACGTTGATATATTTCCGTCAAGGAAACCAACCATTGCGAATGTTCTTCCGTCAGCATTGAGGGTTCATAACGCCAACCCCAGTTATCGACCGTAGTTCCCGGGAAATTCATCCGGGCGGAGGCGTCCAGCTTCAGCACATCCTGCAGAGGCACAATGACGTATTTTGAGGTAGAGGCCCAGGCTAAGCGAATTAACTCCGCACAGATTGTTTCTTCCGCCAAGCTTTTGCCGCAGTAATTTTCTACCCGTTTTTTGTCCCCTTCAGAAATGTCCGCAAACCATCCCCGAGTCGTGTTATTATCGTGGGTTCCCGTATAAACCACCGTGTTTTTTTCATAGTGATGCGGGAGGTAGGGATTATCCTTTCCTTCAAAAAAGGCAAATTGAAGGATTTTCATTCCGGGAAATGAATACTCATCCCTCAATGCTTCAACTTCTGGCGTGATGATGCCTAAATCCTCGGCAATAATCGGAAGCGTTCCCATTTTGGCTTTTAAGGTGTCAAAAAAGTCCCGTTTGGGACCATCGACCCACCGTCCACGGATGGCCGTTTCTTCTGTTGCGGGAATTTCCCAGTATTGCTCAAAGCCTCGGAAGTGATCAATCCGAACCTGATCGACTTGCGTCAATAAATAGCGTAAGCGCTGTTGCCACCAGCTATATTCTGTAGTTTTCATGACATCCCAACGATATAAAGGATTGCCCCATCGCTGTCCTGTGTTACTGAAATAATCAGGAGGAACGCCTGCAACCACTGTCGGTATTTGACGCTCATCGAGAAAATACAATTCAGGATGAGACCAAACGTCAGCACTATCATACGCGACAAAAATGGGGAGATCCCCGATGATGCTGAGGGACTGCCGATGCGCGTATTCACGTAACGCGGCCCATTGTTCATGAAACAGAAATTGAAGAAATTGATGGTATTCAAGCTCTGGTTGATGCTGCTGACACCATACGTCCAAAACCTCCTTTTTCCGCAAGGCCAAGTCTGCGGACCAAAGATTCCAGGAAGTCAGATTATGTGCTTCTTTAAGCGCCATAAACTGGACAAAATCACTGAGCCAGTGCTGATGTTCCTCGTTAAATTTTTGATAACGGCTTTGAAATTTTGACTGATGCGCCTTGAATACGTGAAAGGCTTCTTGAAAAATTTTATTTTTCCATGCACTCACCCGCTCGTAATCAACAGGCCCCCTGTTAAATTCGGGGCAGGTCTTCAGCGTTTCGTCAGGAAGCAACGCCTCTTTAACCAGTAATTCGGGACTTATGAGTAACGGGTTTCCGGCAAAGGCGGAGAGACATTGATAAGGTGAATTCCCGTAAGAAGGAACACCCAAAGGTAATATTTGCCATAAGTGCTGCTTCGACTTTTTCAGAAAATCAATAAAGACATACGCCGATGGACCAAAGTCTCCAATTCCATAAGGATTGGGGAGTGACGTGGGGTGGAGTAAAATACCGGAAGATCGTTTCATGTTAGCTTATGGTGATAAAGGTGGACTGAAAAACTGTCAACTTTGATGGCAGAGACCTCCCTTTTTTGGTGTGTAAAATCGGGATGGGACGTATCAAAGATCCAGTGTAGCGCATCCTTTTCAGGAATACGAAACTCAACGGGCTCATGGTAACAATTGAGCAAAACCCAAAGTGAGGCTTTCGGCTGTTTCACATGAGTCACACGCCACATCAAGGTCCGGATATGAAATCTCAAATCTTCAGGCTCTCCAAGGTTATTATACCACTGATAATGACTTTTGCCTGAAAACAAAAACTCAAGATGCTGTTTCCTGAAAGAAATGGCGGTTTGAACGAATTTAAAAAGTTCCTGATAGTCTTTGAGCTGCTGCCAATTGATCCAGTTGAGGGGATTATCCTGGCAATACATGTTATTGTTCCCATTCTGGGTCCTTCCCATTTCGTCCCCCGCCGTCAGCATGGGAACTCCTGACGAAAGCTGGAGCAGCAAATGGGCGGTTCTGATTTTTTTGAGTCGAAGTGCCAGGATCTGAGGATCCGCGGTGGGGCCTTCTACCCCGCAATTATAAGCGTAGTCCTCACCATGACCGTCACGGTTGTGTTCGCCATTAGCCTTATTGTGCTTATGGTTATAAGCAACCAAATCATATAAGGTCATCCCATCATGAGCTGTGAGAAAATTGACACTTGCCATCTCACTGGATTTGAGTTTTGGGAAAGTGTCAGGACTTCCCAGAAGGGCTTTTTTAAAGGCTCCGATATTTCCGTGATCCCCTCTGATGGCTTTTCTAAGGGTGTCTCTATAGCGGTCATTCCACTCCAGCCATTGGGCATGATAGTGAAAGTGTCCCAACTGATAACCGCCTCCCGCGTCCCAAGGTTCCGCAATTAATTTTACGTGACACAAGGCGGGATCCTGACGCAACTCCCAAACAAAATGGGGAAACGCGGTTAATTCTCCCTGGTGATTCCGGTTTAAAATGGGGGCTAAATCAAAGCGGAAACCATCGACTCCCATCTCTTGATGCCAATATCGTAAACTCTCAATAATCAGTTGCTTGACTACAGGATGCGAGCAATTCAAGGTGTTTCCACACCCGGAATAATTGGATAACAGATCATGCTTGTCATGGAGATACCAACTATGAGGGGCCAAGTATTTGAAATGGTCGATAGTGCCTTTTTTATTCTGTTCTGCCGTGTGATTATAAACCACATCCAAAATGATTTCCAAATCTGCCTGATGAAACGCGTCCACCATCTCTTTAAATTCTTCAACACAACGCTGGGGGGTTGCCGCATAACTCTGTTTCGGAGCAAAAAACATCAAAGTTGAATAGCCCCAGTAGTTGTAAAGCCGTTCTTTATTTTTTGGGGATACATTAGGATTTTCATTTTCATCAAAATCAAAAAGGGGCAATAATTCAACCGAGGTGACTCCCAGATCTTTCAAATAGGGAATCAATTCCACCAAGCCCCGGTAGGTTCCAGCATGGGTTTCATTTTTGAGGGAAGCCGTAGGACTTTTGGTCATGCCTCGAATATGACATTCGTAAATAATCATCTGATTTTCAGGATACTGCGGTGCGGGAGGCCGATTTTCCGCAAGCGGCAAAGATGGTCGTATGATGGGTAAGCGGCGAACGCCATCAAAGGCATTTTTCCGAGGTCTTGAGGTTTTTTGAAGGGTCAAGGTTTGCTCATTGACGAGGAATCCCATGGGCACGCCCCATTGCTCACCCCCCGTACTTTCTTTCGCGTAAGGATCAAGACACCAATGAGACACAAGGGTACCCTTTTCTTTTTTCCAAACACGAATCAGATATCCTAGCTCCTGAAAAGAAGCATCGTTCCCTGCCAAACGAGTTTCCCATTGCCATTGCTGACCCTTTAGAAAACGGTGCTTGTCTAAAATCACATGAGCCCTGGGAGCGAATTCAACATCTTCCGCCAGGGCGTAAGGGTTCGCATAAAAAACATATTCTACCTTTTCAAGATCAGGCGCATAAAGATTAAACACGAGGGTGTTGTCTTTCCAAATTCCACCGACAACCCGTTCCAGGGTTGGAGTAATATCAGTAAAAAGAGAGGTCATAGTAAAACTACTTTCTTTAATTAATTTTATGGATACAGTGAGTGAGAGATTGGGAAATGGTTTACTTTTAGTTGTTTCTTATAAGAAAACAAGGTTGGAGTAAAGGGGAAATACAACAGGATTTGATCTTGCCGAAAAAGGATTCTTGCTTTTTGACATTTGAAGGCTCATTTGGTATGCGTAGGGCAGAAATCGCAGGTTACGTATCTCTGGTTCCCAAGTGCCAGCGCGTCTCTGGTTCCAAGCTGGAGCTTCGGATTAATACGTTACCAGGTGCCTTGAAACGTGCCAATAATGATGTAACGATAACCCTAACAATCAACAACCAAAATAGGAGTGTCCATGGAAAAAGTGATCAGTAAATTCATCGAACGTCACTACAACCACTATAACGCAGCGACTCTGAAAGATGCGGCTGTAGCCTATAAACAACATCTTCAGAATGGCGGCAAGATGTTTTTGACTTTGGCAGGTGCGATGAGTACCGCGGAATTGGGGAAAAGCTTGGCAGAAATGATCCGTCAGGATAAGGTTCACGCGATTTGTTGTACAGGAGCGAACCTGGAAGAAGATCTGTTTAATCTAGTGGCTCATAACCATTATGTTCGAATTCCGAAATATCGATACCTTTCCTCAATGGATGAAAAAGATCTGTTTAATCAAAAATTAAGAAGAGTCACCGACACTTGTATTCCTGAGGATGAAGCCATTGGCCTCATTGAAAAATTTTGGGTTTCGGAATGGTATGCCGCGCAAAAACCAGCGTTGCCTCATGAATATTTGTATCGTATGTTAGATCATTCATACGACAAACTGCCCAAGCAGATTGATCCGATGGATAGCTGGTTGGTGGCAGCTTGGCAAAAGCGACTCCCTTTGTTTGTTCCCGGATGGGAAGACAGTACTTTGGGTAACAAATTCGCCGCTTTGTGTTTTCAGGGAAAAATGCACCCTCAAATGATGAGTAGTGGCATTGAGTATATGACTCAATTAATGCGATGGTATGCTTCAAACGCTGCAATAGCGCCTATTGGATTTTTCCAGATTGGAGGAGGCATTTCCGGAGATTTTTCAATTTGTGTGGTCCCTTGCCTCTTGTTTGATTTAAAAATTGAGGTACCGACCTGGGCTTATTTTTGTCAGATTAGTGACTGCACCACCAGTTATGGTTCCTACAGTGGTGCCGTTCCAAATGAAAAAATCACCTGGGGGAAACTGGAAGTGAATACACCTCAATTCATGATCGAATCAGATGCGACGATTGTGGTTCCCTTGATTTTCGCGTATGTTTTAGAATGGTAGAAAATAGCCTTTGTTCAGGAGTGCCCTCCTGAAATGAGAACCCCCAAAGCTTGCCGAAAGGAAACGAATTTTGAACATGGATACAAATAGTCACGATCCATAAGTGTTCGTGTTTTAAATACTATGATTTCAATCACATAAACAGCCACCTTCTTTATATCCCGCTCCTCAGTTCTCTATCCAATCGCATCAAG
>JBBCAX010000305.1:0-1802 GCA_051382335.1 Deltaproteobacteria bacterium TL4 | reverse complement strand
CGCGTTTCTATATCCTGGGCCAGTCTACCCTTGTCATCTCCACCGGTCGGCTTCATTGATGTATAGAACGGCTCAGGAGAATACGCTCTCCAGGGTTCAGCCCTTCACCGTGTCCTGCCCATTACGGCAGGCGTTTGGCACCTACGGCTTCTGCTGACTTCTGTCCAGTCTCCTCATGGATTGCTCCATGAAGCGCTGAGTGATTTTCCAAAACAAGGGGAGTGCTCCGTTTCCGGTCTTCCAGTCTTCTTTGAAGAACCAGACCGCACGCTGGACAGATCTCCCCAGATAAGAACGTGATCTTTCATGACACTGCCGCCGCATTTACCCTATCCCCCAAGCCACAGGATTTCATTATGTTGTGCTAACTCATCCCAGGGAAGTGAGCATTCTATGCGATTTCTGTCCGTCGGCTCGTCAGTTTGCTCCGGGCTTCCTTCAGACGATCCCTCACGGTTTCGCCCTTGCCTTTCGCTAATAGTTCATGGTACTCATTACCTTAGGAACACGATTTGTTCGCTGTTTGCTGGCTGGTTTCCCGCCAGTGCCGCATGATCGGTTCCATAGCATTGAAAGCCAGTGGCTTTCCTAGTAGGGGACTTTCACCCCATCAGATCACGCCCATGCTGGGCGTACACAAGGCGGTGCAGTGGATTGACGGGGTGCGGTTTTTTCCAAAGATTTCAGTAGTTTTTCAGTGCATCTTTTTTTCAACATTCAGTGTTCCCCCGTCAACCACTGACCGTTACGTTAGGCAGCATAAATTGGAGTTGTAATGGAAAATGATGAACTAATAAATTTGTTGGAACGTATTGTCATAGCCCTTGAGCGGATAGCTGATTCTGTTGAAAATGGAAAATCGTCAGTCAGTCAGGAAATAAGCATCAATAGAAAATTAGAAGAAATAACCCTGACAGATGAGACAGCCTCAGAAATTGGGGAAATGGAACTTCTAGAAAACACAGAGAAAGAAGATGCGATTGCAAAATTTCTTTCTTCAAAAAATATCAAGATAAAGGTTGTTCCTCCGGAAGACGCAGCAGATGATGTAATAAACTCATTAGCCGAGTTTATTGGCAGCCATTACAATGCGCTAAGCGAATTGTTGTCAAAAATCAAAAGTAACATGCAAAAAGGCGGATTTGTTACTCTTGATATCAAGGACTATCCACAAAAAGATATTAGTGATATCTGCCAGTTCTGTACACGGTTGCATGAAATAGCATTTTTGGAACAATACAAATACTCGGGTTTTCGAAAAATAAGTTAGAGATTTAAAAATAAAATGGCATACTTCATGGCAGAATATGAATAGGGTCCTTTGACCATCTACCCATTCAAGAGGATTTGCCATGAAGATTCCTTGTATAGAGCGAGTTTCCTGGATTATAAGCGGTCTAGCTTTTTTACAAAGTGCGATGACCTCCATCCAGTTTTATAATTTAACGCTGATAGCCAGCGCCCTAATTTTGGGAAGTCGCTTCCGATTGACGGACATCAGTCTTTCCTGGGTTAAAGAAAAGGGAATCAGTACCCTGTCTTATTTTTTTTCCGATGCCAAGTTTTCCATCCAGGAGATGCAGAAACTCTATGCAGTACGAGTTCTATAGATAGTCAGAAAATAAATGTCGTACTTGAATTTTTTTCGGTGTAAAAAATGACCCCCTGAAAAGGCCGTGAGAGCGTTTTTCATACAACATGAATGTCATTGATCGTAAAAATTTCAGCCCCCCTACAGGCTCTGTTAAAGAGTCCTGAGAGGATGTCCTCTAAAATTTTAGTCCTACTTTTCCTATTTGTCA
>JBBCAX010000304.1:0-2434 GCA_051382335.1 Deltaproteobacteria bacterium TL4 | reverse complement strand
GATGTCTGGGAGGAAGGGAAGTAGTTGATGTCGCTAAGGATCTCAAAGAGATTCTGAATCCAAAACCGAAAACGAGGATGTGCTGATGCTATCCGCTACCGTAAATAGGAGATTGGAAGCAATTGGTGAAGTTTCCAAAACGGGGAAACGAGTCAATGGCTTATCTCGACTTTTGGGAAGTCCAATCCTATGGAATAGAGCCTATTTGAAAATCTATCCCAATCAAGGAGCCTTAACTCCAGGGGTGGATGGCATAACCATAGATGGATTCTCAGAAGACCGAGTTGTTCATTTGATTCAACTCCTCAAACGGGGTGCTTATAAACCCCAACCATCCAAACGGGTCTATATTCCCAAAAGCAATGGCAAAATGCGGCCATTGGGGATTTCTTCCAGCCATGATAAGCTGCTTCAGGAAGTAATACGAGATCTCCTGGAACGAATTTATGAGTCGACTTTTTCGGAATATTCTCATGGATTTAGACAAGGACGATCTTGTCATACCGCACTGGACCAGATTCGTCGAGAATGGCATGGTGTAAAATGGTTCATTGAGTTCGATTTAAAAAGTTTCTTTGACATGATTGACAGGAAAATTCTGCTCAAGCTTTTGGAGAAGAAAATTGATGATCAACCCTTCCTTCGTCTTATAAAACAAATGCTCCAAGCCGGCACCATTGAAGAGCGGACACATTTCCAAACTTTCAGTGGAACCCCGCAAGGATCAGGAGTTTCTCCCGTGTTGGCTAATGTTTATCTTCATGAGTTAGATCAATTCATAGAGGTCTTACAACAGGACTTTAATGCTGGAGATAAGCGAAGACAGAATCCAGAATACACCAAATATGAATACCAATCAGTGAAGTCCAAACAACAAATCGTTAAACTTCAGAAATTGGATCAGACCCATCTTCCTGAGTATTCTGAGTTGATCAGGAAGGTCAAGACGATGGACAGGATGAAAAGAACCGTCCCTTATGGGGATCCTTGGGATGAGAACTTCAGGCGATTGAAATATTGTCGTTACTGCGACGATTTCCTGATTGGAATCATTGGCACACGGCAAGAAGCTGTCCGTATCAAGGAACAGATAGAGACTTTTCTAAGGGAAGTACTCCATCTGGAGATATCCGAAGAAAAGACAGCGCTTCGATCCGCCAAAGAGAAAGTGGAATTTCTTGGATACCACATTCAACCTCACTATGGTGAACGTGTAGTGAAGACGAAGGTGGCTGGTAGATCCACCAGGATGCGATCCATTCGTGCCCAGATGTCTCTCTATGTACCTGAAGGAAAAGTTCTTAAATTTTGTAATGAACATCGTTATGGGGATATGAG
The DNA here is from genome assembly GCA_051382335.1 of Deltaproteobacteria bacterium TL4. GTDB lineage: Bacteria > SAR324 > SAR324 > SAR324 > NAC60-12 > JBBCAX01. Next base: position 1,096 of record JBBCAX010000304.1, on the reverse strand, counting down.
TAAAAGAACCGCTCATCCGAGACCCTACTTAACGTCCCTGAGTGATCTGGAGATAATACGCACATATAACGATGAATTGAGAGGGTTTGCGAACTATTATGCTTTAGCCTGTAATGTCAAGAGAAAGCTAGGGAAGCTCATGTATCTAGGGCAGTATAGCCTTTTCAAAACCTTGGCTCATAAGCATAAAACCTTCAAGACCCGTATTATCGCCCAACTTCGAAGGAAGGGTGATTTCATTTATCAATATCAATGCGGAAATCAAAAGAAACAACTTAAAGTTTTCAAACTAAAAGACCTCAAGACCAAACCTTGTCGATGGCAAGAGGTGGATCAAGTACCAAACACCTTGAGATATCGGACGGGCACAGAACTTCTTGAGCGGATGAATGCCAATCAGTGTGAATTTTGTGGCCGAAAGGACGGATATTTTGAGGTACATCATGTAAGGAAATTAGCGGATATCAAGGATGGTAAAGAAAACTGGCAACGGTTGATGATCGCCAGACGGAGGAAAACATTAGTCCTTTGTGTGGAATGTCATGACCTACTTCATAGGGGAAAATTGCCAGATTGGAGACAAACAATCGTGACCTCAATGGAGAGCGTAGTGCGCTGAAAGGTGCCCGCTGCGTTCGGAGGGGGCTTGACGGGCTATCCTGTTAATTTAAGGAAGTCTCGCTTTCTACCCTATTTCCCCGTAACCCTTGAGCATTTTTACCCTTTTACCCTTTTTAAAATTAAGGAAGGATTTCATTTCGCTGAAAATATGGCGGAGAACCAGCGCTTGGAGCAAGAGGCCAGTTAGCGGAAGCCCCAAGCAAAGCCAGGGTCCGCGAAGCGAAGACCAAGGGCTTGCGCCAGTGCTTCCGCTGACTGGCCGTGGCGGTTCAGAGCAACAAACAAAACCCCCTTGCGGGGTCGATTTTTTTTTTGCAATTTGGCGTGTTTCCCTGAATGGTTGGTTCGTAGTTCCGCCTTCAGGCGGCCCGTTCGTAGTTCCGCCTTCAGGCGGCCCGTTCGTAGTTCCGCCTTCAGGCGGTCCGTTTGTAGTTCCGCCTTCAGGCGGCCCGTTCGTAATTCCCCCCTCAGCCCG
>JBBCAX010000303.1:0-1644 GCA_051382335.1 Deltaproteobacteria bacterium TL4 | reverse complement strand
CGTTGATGCTAAAAGGGATCACGTGATCCCTTTTACTCAACTGAATTCTAAATTACAAGAACGCTCCGGAAATTTACTTGTATTGGAGCCAGATTATACAGAGCTTAAGGAACTGGTAGCTTAAATAGATTGAAAAGTTGATGATTTTCATCGTCTATTGCCAATTGAATTTCGACAGTCGAATTTTGCCTGATTTTTACTCAACAGCTAAGTTTAACCTAACGAACTGTCAACTACTTTTGCCGGTTTTTGAAAGGTGCCGATTTTATCAATATTACTGATTTCTTTACGAGAAAATCCTCCACTACTATGGAGTCTAACAGGAACAATCCAAAATTTTGCAATTTGATCTTCTCTCTCAACATGAACATGAATTGGTTCACCTCCATCTCCAGAATAAAAGAAGAAGCGATAGGGACCGATCCTTAAAATTGTTGGCATAGTTCCTTTTTACGATGGTTTATTTGCAATTACAGTCTCTTCCTTTCCTAATTCTACTCCAACATAATAGAGGAATCAAATTGTTGTAAGAAAAATCCCACGATTTCATTAAAAAAGGAATGTTGAATTGCTGAGCCGAAGGGCCCAACGTTTGCGTGACGGGCGGCAGACCAACGGTGAATGTCGAAAAAGTCACTGCCCTCACGTACTACTACAAAATGTCGAAAAAAAGCGCGGGTCTGCCGTACCGTCAACGCAGAGTTGGGCTGGTACCTACTTCTGACCTTTGTTTGAAGCAATGAACTCTAGCATCACAAATGAAAACCTACTGCCCTTCATTGTAAAGTACCTGAATTTCTGATTCAGAAAGAGCACGGTTGTAAATTAGGATCTCGTCTATGAGACCATCTGTATAAAATCCTTCTGCTTGTCCAATCGTTAAAGGTGCATTTACATTTGGTATTAACCGGGTATTTGTTTCAGAATTTCGCTTTACTCCATTTACATATGTTGTAAAAGTATTTCCTGATCTCGTAACGGATATGTTATACCACTCACCTAAATTTGGAGAAAAAGACGTTTGTGATAAAAAATCACCGCCTGTACTGTCTCCTATCAAAAAATACAATAGATTATTACCAAGAGAAAAAATCCATTTTTTCTTAAGCCCTCCTCCTTCATCATGTCCAATAAATATACTATCAGGACTACCAATACTGGATGATCCTGTCGAATGTAAATTTATCCATACATTTATGCTAAAATCACTATTAAACGTCCATAAATTATTATCTGGAATCATAAGTGTTCGTGTTTTAAATACTATGATTTCAATCACATAAACAGCCACCTTCTTTATATCCCGCTCCTCAGTTCTCTATCCAATCGCATCAAGGATGTTTCCCGATGTTGATAATTTGGATCGAAAAGCTCTTTTGCGAAGAGAATTATTTTCTCGACAAGGTCGTTGAAAGGGTGTTTGGTCAATCGCAGAAAAAAATTCACAAAATCATTTGCGAGAACAACCGCAATTTTTGAGATTCGTTGAAAGGAGCGGGCTAATTGTTGTTCCCCGTTTAACTGGGTAGAACCTACTCTCAAGATCACCATTGAAATGAGTTGAGCCGCTAGAGAAGCGAACAATAAACTTTCGATGATATTGGGATTGTTAGAAGTGAGTCGGTTGGCGTTGAGCGATTGCTT
>JBBCAX010000302.1:0-46636 GCA_051382335.1 Deltaproteobacteria bacterium TL4 | reverse complement strand
TTTTTCAGGCCAAACCTATCATTAATTCTAATACGACTTTATAAGTCTCTGATTTTATTCAGGAGTAATATTGAGCAAATTGTTCAAAGTCGAGTAACTATAGACGCTCATTTAAATAAATTTACTGGAGTCTGACCAATTCAGGATGGAGTGCCAAAGCTTGCTTTGGCCAAATACAAAGAAAGGCTTTCGCCTTTCTGGCCAAAGCAAGCTTTGGCACTCCTGAATTCAACTCAAAATATTCTTGCATTCCTTTCAATTTCCTTGTAGCTTATTTTAAAATTGGACTATTGGTCGTACCAATTTTGGGTCCGGGTACATAAATTACCAAATTATTGATAAAAAGGGCAACGATGGGATTTTCATTTCAAGAAACGATGCGTGGCGTATACCTTCCAGAGACAGAAAAAGAGACAAAACAGATGATCTTTTTTGAAGTGAAGGTGAGTGCGAATTCAATTTTCCGGTTTATCAAAAACCAAATGACAGAAATTACAGGAACCGTACATGTGGGAAACTTGGCCAGCCAAAGTGTCCTTAACGGAACCTTGGAAATCGCGATTTTCACACGCAAAGAGCTGGTCTATCGTTTTGATTTTGAGAGTGATGACGGCAAGGCGTGTCAGTTCGTTGGCAAAAAGCACATCAAATATTCAAAACTGTTAGATACCATGACCTCTCTTACGGGGACTCTTTACGTTGGAGCTCAAGTTTTTGGCGAGGGAGAGCTATGGTTTGATCTCAAAGAATTACCCCGGCTCATCTTAAGCGCGCGTCCTTATTCCGTTTGAAGATAGGGAGACTTTCAACTTTTGCTTCGCCTTTGCATTAAAAAATCCACATTTTGAGAGGGACCATGACTACACTCAAAAGTTACTCTCCTGTAACGGGGGAGTTATTAGGAGAAGTTCCAGCCTATACCTTTCCCCAAATCGCCACTTATGTCACGCAAGCCCATGAAGTCCAGGATCGATGGGGACGCCTGCCTTTAAAAAATAGAATTGAAGCCCTAAAAAAGATTAAAAAAATTCTGATCGAACATGCCGATGAGTTGATTGAGCAAATTTCTCAGGAGAATGGTAAGGTCCCTTTTGAAGTGTGTTCCTCTGAGATTCTTTCGATCAGTATGTACATTGATGATTTAATCACACGCAGCCCCAAAATCTTGGAAGAATATCCTTTGGAGGTAGGCCTTCCCTTTAAATTCCTGAAACGTAGTTTCATTTCTTATGAACCTCGGGGAGTCGTTGCTGTCATTTCGCCCTGGAATCATCCGTTGGTTATTGCCATGAAAAGCATTTGTGGGGCCCTGTTGACAGGAAACGCGGTGATCTGGAAGCCTTCAGAATATACTCCGTTAACAGCGGTGATGGTTGAGCGGTTAATTGCTCCTGTGCTTCCCAAAGACTTATTCAAAGTGGTTACAGGCGATGGCCGGACAGGCGAGGCCTTGGTGAATGCCGAGATTGATATGGTTGCCTTCACAGGCAGTGTCACCACAGGTAAAAAAGTAGCTCAAATCGCGGCACAAAAGCTGATTCCCTGTGTTTTGGAAATGGGAGGCAAAGACCCCTTCCTCGTTCTCAGAGACGCCAATCTGGATCGAGCGGCTAAAGCCGCGGTCTGGAGCGCGTTTTTTAATCAGGGACAGGTTTGCTCAGGGACGGAACGTGTCTATGTGCATGAATCCATTCTTGGGGTGATGATTCGTAAAATCGTTGAAGAAACCAAAAAATTACGTCAAGGCAAAGGCGGCTTTGATACCGAAATAGGGCCGATGATCCACGAAGGGCAGTTGAAAATAGTCCTGGATCAAATCGCAGAAGCAAAACAACTCGGAGCGAAAGTGCTTTGCGGAGGCGAAGTGGATTCAAGCCTGGGTCCGTTATTTTTAAAACCAACAGTCATGGTGGATGTTCGGCACGACATGAAAATTATGCGGGAAGAAACCTTTGGTCCTGTCTTGCCCATTCAGCCTTTCAAAACCCTTGAAGACGCCGTCAATCTGGCCAATGACTCGCCTTATGGCTTAACCGCGAGCATTTGGACCAAGGATGAAGCACAGGCGCTCATGTTGGCACGCTATTTAAAATTTGGCACGGTGACTGTCAATGATGTGTCTTATGCCTATAACCTCCCGGGAGCTCCCTGGTGTGGGCGCAAGGAAAGCGGCTTAGGACGCGGAACCTCAGGTCACTTGGGCTTATTGGAGTTTGTTGACGAAAAACATATTGGGTTGAGCCGGATTAAAGAGCCTAAACAAGAGTTTTGGTGGTACCCCTACAATCAGACCAAATATAAAATATTACGTTCAATGAATACCTTGTTGAATGCCTCGGGGTTGGATCGTTTTAAAATATTATGAAAGGAGACAGGTCATGAAAGAGCAGGAGATGGGGTTATCCCTTCATGAAACAATGTCCGGATGGGTTGATTGGAATGACGGTGAAGGACGCCATCCCTTTAGCTTTTCGGTTTCAATGTGGTCCGATAAATTACAGTGGTGGAGAGCGCGTAAACTATCAGGCCTGGTCAATTGTCCGGGCCGATTTTTAAGTGTTCCCGCTTTTGGCGTGACAAGAATCTCTCCGCCCAAGGGCGTGGAATATGACTTTTGTTTTAATGATCCGAAGCACGGGCGTTTGCGTTTGTATGGAAAAAAGCAATACAGTCTTCGAAATTTCAGGTCCAGCCTCATCACCCTCCCTGCTATCCTGGAAAACAGCGCCGGAAACAAAGTCGCGGATCTGGAGTTGGTTTATCGGGCACCTCTGCTTCAGTTAGTGAAAGACATGCGCTTGTACTCCAAGGAAAGCGTCGTTTCTTCTTTTGAAAATCTGAAGGGACCTGTCCTCGCGCTTGCGGAAACGCTTTATCCTGTACTCCTCAACGATCCTTTAAAACGGGAAGCGGTTTGGAATCGCTTCAATCAGATGATTAATTTGGTTCCGAGAGGCCAGCATAAAACCGTTCATGATTTTTATCAGTTATTCTCGATTTTAGGCACCTTGAAAATCTTTACGCCTTTTGAAAAACTATCCGTCGAAGTGCGCATCAAAGCGCTAGATCTGCTTCAAAAACAAGGCGGAGGCCTTCGAAAATTGGTTGAATTGGTACAGTTGCCCTTGCGGCTGGCCATTTTTGACGACCGTGGTTTTTACCAAAAGCACGAACTGGAAATTAAAGACACGCTTTCCGCGACAGAGCCTCAGGAAAAGTGGCAGAAACATATCTTTGTTCCCTCGGAAGAATGGAGCAGGGAACCGCTTGAATGTGATGTGGTGGTAGTTGGGAGCGGTGCCGGAGGAGCCGTGGTTGCCGACTCTCTGACGCAAAAAGGCTTAGGAGTCATTATTTTGGAAGAAGGTCGGTATTGGGACAGAAAGGGATTACAAGGTCGGCCTATTGATAAATGCGTTAAGCTTTATCGTTCGTTCGCGACACAGTTCGCGCTTGGAGTTCCCCCCATTGCCTTGCCCACAGGTATCGGCGTCGGAGGCACAACACTCATCAACTCTGGAACCTGTTTTCGTACCCCTTCCTGGATACTGGAACAGTGGCGTAAAGAAAATGGACTGCACGAACTCCAAAAGGGAACACTCGATCCCTATTTTGAGAAAGTTGAAAATCGACTTAAGGTGAAGCCTGGCGATCCCAAGTACCTGGGCCCCATTGCGGATGTGATTGCGGAAGGGGCACAAAAGTTGGGTTACGCTCATGCGCCTTTACGAAGGAATGCCGATGGCTGTGATGGTCAGGCGTCATGCGCCATGGGATGTCCCACGGCCGCTAAAACTTCAACGAATATATCGTTCATTCCTTCCGCGCTTCAAAACGGTGCCAATCTTTTTACAGGATATCGGGTTTATGAAATTATTAAGGAAAACGGTAAGGCTGTTGGCGTTCGGGCAAGGGTCCCGGGTTTTGATTCCCGTTGGGATCTTGAAATCCGGGCAAAAAGTGTCGTTCTTTCCACAGGAACCCTCATGACGCCCCGGCTTTTAATGGATAACGATATTAGTGCGTCTCATCCTGAATTGGGCAGAAATTTAAGTATCCATCCCGCATTAAACGTGGGAGGGATGTATCCCAAACGAATGCAGGTTGCCAACTACATTCCGCAAAGTTATTCGATTGAGCATTTTTGCGAAGAAGGCTTAATGTTTGAAGGCGGAACAACTCCCCCTGAATTCAGCGCAGCATCCTTACCCATCATGGGAACGGATTTCCAAAACTATATGGACCGTTATCAATACTACGGCAATTTCGGCATTATGGTCCGTGATACCAATTATGGGCATCTGAAGCTTGCGAAAAATAAAAAGGCCTCCATTTTTTATCAAATCAATGAGGAAGGCCTGCAACGCTTGACACGCGGAATACGGATTCTGGGAGAAGTCCTTTTTGAAGGTGGTGCGGAAGAACTCCTCTTGCCCATTTCAGGAAGAGAGCGCGTTCGGAATAAAGAAGAGTTGATGAAATTATTCGAAAACCCTGTCAAACGCTATGAACCCATGCTGACCGCTTATCATCCTTTGGGAACTTGTCGTTTGGGAGCTTCAAAGGAAAAATCGGTGATTTCCCCTGAACACGAGGTATGGGATTTGAAAAATCTGTTTGTCGTCGATGGTTCCGCGGTTCCAGGTCCTTTGGGCGTAAATCCTCAAATCACAATTATGTCTTTGGCTATGAGAGCTGCGGAATTTATTGCGGCACGTATTTAAACACCATGAAGGGAGTAAGAAAACATGAAAGATCTCACTCAAGAACGAAATCATTGGAATAGCATTCGTTTTAACTCTGGAGAAAAAGGAGGACATTATGAAAGCTACTTCCAACGAGCCAATCATCCGACTCGCCCCCTGGCCTTTTGGATTCGATATACGATTTTTTGTCCCAAAGGCAATCCCGAGGAAGCCCTTGGTGAATTATGGTCCATCTATTTTGATGGAGAGCAGAACCGAATCACCGCTGCGAAAGAAGAGTTTCCCATTGAACAATGTACTTTCTCCAAAACAGGCTTGAATGCCAAAATCAAGGGTTCCGTTTTGTATGATGGACACCTCAAAGGCGGAGCAACTTCAAGAGGAAATACCCTTGGGTGGGATTTAAATTTCAAAGGGGAGGCTCCGCCTTTGCTGTTGCTGGATGAATCCTATTATGAAAAAGGCTTTCCTAAAGCCAAAGCCCTGGTAGGTTCTCCAAACGCTCTTTACAATGGTGAGCTTCGTGTTAATCGGAAAAGCCTTAAAATTGAAAACTGGATTGGAAGTCAAAACCATAACTGGGGAAGCAAACATACCGATCTCTACGCCTGGGGGCAAGTCTCAGGCTTTGATAATGCGCCGGAGGCTTTCCTGGAATGTTCCACGGCCCGTGTCAAAATTGGTCCACTTTGGACACCCTGGCTGGCTTTAATCGTGTTGAGGGTTGATGGCGAAGAATATGCTTTAAATACCTTGACCCAGGCCTATCATGCACACGGGCGATTTTCCTATTTTACCTGGAATTTTGACACCCAAAAGGATGACACTCGCATTTATGGATTGATTCAAGCACCAAAGTCTGCTTTTGTGGGGTTAACTTATTACAATCCTCCTGGAGGAAGCAAAACCTGTTTAAATACCAAAATCGCCCGATGTGAGCTAACGCTGGAACATCAGGGCGATCGTCGCACCCTGGTTTCTCAAAACCGGGCCGCATTTGAAATTCTGACAGATGACTCGGAGCATGGGGTCTCTGTTGTTGCTTAAAAAATGAAGATGGCTCCTTTGGCTCAACAAAAATATCCGCTGCTGATGGAAGATGGCACCTACTCTTGTATTACCATCTACCGTCAAGAACAACCTCGGGAAACTCAACCTGTTGTCCTCTGCACACCGGCTTTGGGAGTCACCGCGGATTTCTACGATCCTTTGGTCAAAGCCATGCTCAAAAAAGGATGGAATGTGGTGACGTGTGATCTTCGGGGACACGGGTACAGTTCGGTGCGAGTTTCAAAAAAAACTCGTTTTGGATTTTATGAAGTGGTGACTCAGGATTGGCCTGTTATTGTTAACGCGACACGTCAACAATTTCCCGGTCAGCCTCTTTTTTTATGTGGACACAGTTTAAGTGGAAATCTTAACGCGTTTTATTCCGCAATCCACAATCATCAAATTCAAGGCCTCATTTTAATCGCATCGTGCTCTATTTACTACCGTGGATGGCCTTTCCCTCAAAACTTCAACATCCTTTTTTCCACTCAACTGGCTCGTGTCATTGCGGAACTCTTGGGATATTTTCCAGGCAAGCAACTCAAATTTGCGGGAACGGAATCCATTCAAATGATGAGAGACTGGACCATTACCGCGGTGACAGGACGTTATCATGTTCCTCAAAGTCCTTATGATTTTGAGAAACTGCTTCAAAGCCTCAAACTTCCCATTTTGATGCTGTCGTTCGAAAGTGATTCTTTTGTAACCCAACGAGCTGTTGAAAATCTTGCCCATAAAATGTCACAAGCCCGACTGACCCACTGGCACCTGACTCCTGAAGACCTGAACGGTCACAACGTCGATCATTTCCAATGGGTGAAAAAAGTCCCTGAACCTGTAGTCCAAAAAATCGCGGACTGGATGAAAGCGGAAATAGGATTTCCTCGTTGATTCAATTTATATTTGTTTGTGAACTGTAATGCGTCTCTCTGCGCAGATTCTTCGCAAGCAGACTATGTGGTGACGGCGAAAACCCCGTCACCAACCCATTCTGTCTTTGAATAAGGCTATCTTGCCAACTTAGAGGCTATAGTGGCAACATGCTGCCCTTGGAATCTTGCGGCTTCTAACTCATTTTCGCTGGGCAAACGTTCGCCTTGTCCCCCTGCAATTGTAGAGGCACCATAAGGAGATCCGCCTGTAATCTCATCAATGCGCATTTGTCCCTGGAACGCATAGGGTAAGCCCACAACAACCATTCCATGATGGAGGAGCGTCGTATGAAAACTGAGGATAGTCGATTCTTGTCCCCCATGTTGAGTCGCGGTGCTGACAAAAACACCTCCCGTTTTGCCAACCAAAGCTCCTTTCATCCAAAGCGATCCTGTTGAATCCAGAAATTGTCTCATCTGTCCACACATATTCCCAAATCGTGTAGGTGTTCCAAAAATGATAGCATCGGCAGAAGCTAATTCCTCTACCAGGCAAACAGGAATATGTTCAAAAGTTTTCTGAGCTTCTAGAGCCCCCATCTTTTCAAGAACTTCCCTTGGTAGGGTCTCTGGAACACGACGCATTTCTACTTCTGCGCCCTTGATGCTCCTGGCTCCCTCGGCAATGGCTTCCGCCATACGATGAACGTGACCATACATTGAGTAATATACGACGAGTACTTTCATATCACCTCTATTGATTGTTTTGATGCTAATTCACCTTTCGAAATGTTATCAGACCTAATGAAAATCCAACAAGTTCTTTCGATCTCCATCCTGTTTTTTCAACACATCGAAACGCCTATCGAAATATAATTTAATCTTAATGCTTGAAACAGTACCATATTGGTGCTATTAAATCAATATATGGTTTTAAAAAAATTCGCAGCACCCATGAATCGCGGATCTTGTTGGAAATATCGCCATTGGCGATGCAAGTTCGATGGACTTTAAAATCCTTAAAGGATAAAGGAAGGTGTTATGGAGAGACTCGCACAGAGGCAATGCATCCCTTGTCAGGGTGGGACTCCTTCTTTACGAGGAGAAGCTTTGCGCTCTTTTATCTCACAGTTAGATGATGGATGGCTTCTAATAGAAGAGCACCATATAGAGAAGGAATACCATTTCAAAGATTTTAGTTCCGCTTTGTCGTTTACTAACAGAGTCGGTGCGTTAGCCGAAAATCAGGGTCATCATCCTGATATTTATTTAGCGTGGGGTAAGGTAAAACTCAGCCTTTGGACTCACAAAATTGATGGTTTATCGGCAAGTGATTTTATTTTTGCGGCAAAAGTAGATCAGCAAATTGAGGATGAACATGCGGATCACAGGGAGCAGGCATGAGTACAGAGGCGAAAATGCAGGCCATTTTAAACATGGCCGCAGATGGGATTATTAATATCGATGAGCATGGAATTATTGAGTTATTTAATCCTGCTGCAGAGAGGTTGTTTGGTTATTCCTCAGCGGAGATGCTTGGGGAAAATGTTAAAATATTGATGCCCGAACCTGTTCGCTTGGAGCACGATGGATATCTGAAGCGATATTCAGAGACAGGTAAAAAAAATATCATCGGTAAAGGTCGTGAACAGATTGCTCAACGTAAAGATGGGACCATGTTTCCCATGCATATTGCGGTGAGTGAGGTTCAAGTTGAGGGTCGAAGGATTTTTACCGGAATTGTTCATGATTTAAGCGATTTGAAACAAGCACAATGGGAGTTACAGAAACTTCTTGAAGAAAAAGAAATATTGTTACAGGAAATACATCACCGAGTTAAGAATAATCTACAAATTATTTCCAGTTTGTTACGTTTACAGTCTGAGTATATTGAGGATGCTCCGACACAGGCCATCTTTAACGAAAGTCGAGACCGGATCAATGCGATGGCCTTAGTCCATAATAAACTCTACCAGTTTAAGGATTTGGTTAAACTCGACCTTTCCGTTTATCTCACGGAATTAGTCCAGGGATTACGGCAATCCTACGGATTCGATAGTAAGGAAATTCAGCTGAACCTTGAAGTCGAACCTGTTATTTTGAGCGTTAATCAAGTGATTCCCTGTGCCTTGATTATTAATGAGTTGTTATCCAACGCCTTAAAATATGCTTTTTTACCCGAACAAAAGCCTAAGGAAATAGGCATTACTTTTTTATTACAAAAGAACCAGCAACTGGTTTTGGAAGTCCGTGATAATGGAATCGGATTACCGAAAGGGCTCAATCTAAAAAAGATAGAAACCTTAGGGTTTGAAATAGTAGAAACGTTAGTTCGACAACTGAGAGGAAGCATGGAGGTAGAGATCAAAAACGGCAGTTTATTTCGTATTTGCTTTAAACAGGTTCAAACTTGAAGCGCAACTCATGATGTTGAGCTTTCGCTAATTCGATAATCATAAACGAACGTCTGTTCTAAAATTCGCTGATTGAAATATGCCTTTGGATAGCGTGATGCTTAGCTGATGTTCTTCAGATAGGAGAGAGACATGTTAAATACACAAGTAATGATCGTTGAAGATGAAGGCCTTGTCGCTAAATCTATAGAAAAGGAATTGTTACGTTTGGGATATGAGGTTCCTGCTGTCGCTATGTCAGGAGAGGAAGCACTGGAACAGTTAGGGCATATTTCGCCTGATTTGGCTTTGATGGATATACGCTTATCAGGAAAACTTAGTGGCTTGGAAACCGCGGAAAAAATATGGAAAACTCACAAAATCCCTGTTGTTTATTTAACGGCTTTTGCTGATGATGAAATCTTGCGAGAAGCGCAAAAAACGTCGTGCTTTGGCTATTTGATTAAGCCTTTTCAAGAAAGACAATTACACGCAACCATTAAAATCGCGTTGCAAAAAGCACAAAGGGAAACGGATTTGACCTCCTTTTTCGCGGATGAACAGGAAATTTCAAATTTACTTCACCATACCTCTGTGCAACTCAAGGAATCTAATGATGCACTCCTCAGTAACAATAAACGAATGGAATCCTTCATAAAGATGATTTCACAAGATCTACAAACACCACTGGCAAGCATCTATGGGTTGGCGGAATTTCTTTTAAAAAAGCCCGATGACCCTGAACGTGAGATTGTATTGGACCGGATTGCGAGTGTAAGTCTTACAGGGTTTCGTTTGGTTCAAGATCTTTTAGAGTTAATGTCCCTTCAAAGCGGTGAATCTTCCTTGACCTTGGAAGTCTGTGATGTGTATTTTTTATTTCATGAGACGATTGAATGCTTCAAAGACTTGGCTCAGCAACGTGGTATTTTATTATGTTGTCACTTGGAAGATTCCTATGAAGTCACAGTGGATATCAAACGGTTGGGACAGGTTTTAGATCATTTAATCGATAATGCCCTAAAGTTTACTCGTCCAGGAGGCCTTGTTTCCTTAAACGCTGTTCCTGAAAAGAAAGGACTGAGAATTGAGGTCTCCGATACGGGACAAGGCATCAGCGCTGAAGAAATCTCCAAGCTTTTTAATCCATTCCAAAGGATGAGTGTCTTCAATCAAGAGAAGTCCAATGAGTTTGGCTGGGGGTTGTTTTTGTCGCAAGAATTGATAAAAGCGCATGGTTCTAAAATTGAGGTGTCTAGTAGAATCGAAGAGGGCAGTTGTTTCTCATTTTTACTGAATTGGTGAACAAAATGATTCTCATTTTGAGTTTTATACTTTTAAAGGAGAACTATGATTAAAGGACTAATAACCGAAAATACAAAAATTTTGGTGGTTGAAGATGAAGGGATTACCGCGTTGGACGTTGAACGAATTCTAAAACGCCTGGGTTATCTGATACCTTGTATTGTGTCTTCTGGAGAACAAGCGGTTGAAGTGGCTCGCAGAGAAGAACCGGATCTTATTTTGATGGATATTTCCTTATCCGGATCTATGGATGGTGTTGAGGCGATGGAGGCCATCAAAAGTTTTTCAGATGTCCCGATTGTCTTTTTTACCGCAAATCCCGATAGATTGCCGCAGTCACTCATCAACGAACCTTTGGGATTTATCGGTAAACCCTTCAACCTAACCACCCTACATGCTACCATTGAACTCGAATTATTCAAAAAAAAGCGACCTGTGTACAGCGCTGATGCATGAAAATTCTGAATAAAGTGAGTTTTCAGGATCCATTATTTTTCAGAAATACGATCCGACTCAAACTCAAAAACTCATATTTTATACCCATCTTTCATGCGTACCAATCATTCGAACCCACTCATCTGATGATTGATTTAAATATTTGAACGCCACGAAAAAGAGAGGACATAAAATGGATCATGCTCAATCCGTTGAACAAATCTTCAATTATCATGAAGCTACCAAGCATCATCCTCACAAGTATGCAAATTCGTTAGGATATCTGGATTGGAATAATCAACCCAATCCTTTCCGTTTTTATAGGGATTGCCGTGTTTATAATCTGCCTTTTCCGCAACAAGATCCTCAGGCAAACCATTTAGATTTATTTTTACGAAATAATAATCAGCCTCGAGCCTTCACTCTCGAAAATATTAGCGGCATGATTGAATTGTCGTTGGGACTATCGGCCTGGAAAACAATTTCATCGTCCAAATGGGCACTTCGAATGAATCCTTCCAGCGGCAACTTACATCCAACGGAATCCTACTGGATTCTCCCCGGACTGGAAACAATGCCTGGAGGACTTTATCATTACAACCCACTATTCCATGCTTTGGAAAATCGCGCCCTACTTGAGGCCTCTCTTGAAGAACAATGGCGTCAGTCTTTTGCTTCGGATGGGGTTTTGTGCGCACTCAGCAGCATTTTTTGGAGAGAGTCCTGGAAATATGGAGAACGTGCCTTTCGTTATTGTAATCATGATACAGGACATGCTCTGGCGGCAATCAGCATTGCGGCTAACCTCATGGGATGGCATGCGCAATACATTCATACGGTGAGTGATAAAACTCTGAGTAAAATTTTAGGCTTTGATCTCACTCAATGGACGGAAGGAGAACAGGAAGAAGTGGAGTTATTGTGCTGGATCAGTCCACAAGGATCACCCAAAATTTCAGAGAGTTTGTCCACTGAACTGATTTCAAAAATCACCCCGCAGAATATTTACGGGACCCCCGAAGTATTAAGTCAGGAAGTGTATCATTGGAACATCATTGAAAAAATAGCTGTTGCCAGCCAAAAACCGGATAGTTCGGAACAGACCCTCCGTTTCCCCGCAGAGAATACTTTTCAGATTCCCGCATCACCACTTTCAGCGTCACAAATAATCAGAAAACGACGTAGCGCTGTTGCCTTTGATCTCAAACACAGTTTAATCAGCCGTGAACATTTTTTTGGATGTATCCAGGCTACCTTCCCACAAGACAATTGCGCTCCTTTTGATGTGGAATTGATCCAGCCCTCAATTCATTTATTTATCTTTGTACATTATGTGAAAGGAGTTGAGCCAGGACTCTACCTCTTTATTCGTAATCCAGACCACTATTCTCATTTAAAAGAGCATACCCATGCGGATTTTCTCTGGGAAATTATTGAACAGGGGATCCCATTCTATTTATTGAAACCTGGAAATTGGCGTCAAAGCGCCATTAAGCTGAGTTGTCAGCAAGAGATTGCGGGAGACAGCGCTTTTTCCCTGGGAATGGTGGCCCATTTTCAAGAAGTGATTGAAAAAGAACCCTTTCGATATCGACATTTGTTTTGGGAGGCGGGAATGATTGGACAAGTTTTATATTTGCAGGCCGAAGCCTACGGACTCCGTGGAACAGGGATTGGGTGCTTTCTTGATGATGAGATGCATTCAATCTGCGGATTCAAGGATAATACCTATCAAAGTCTTTACCATTTTACGATTGGGTGTCCCTTGGAAGATTCACGTATAAGTACGCTCCCTCCTTATAACCATCTCACCATGACAAGGAAATGAATCAGGTCAATCGCTCTGCTACTTTATCCCAGTTCACAATATTCGTGTTATTTAATTGTTTTTTTCAATGATGCGAGCATGATTCAGTCTAAGTGTTCCGGTTTAAAGAGATAGACAGGGAAAACCTCGAACGAATAAGATTGAGGTGAATTGTGGGGTCACCAATTTTTCCCTGCTGTTAATTTTCAAGAATTTTTGCAGATATTCAGGCTGGGATATGGTTTTCATTTCAAAATGAGAGATCCCTTTCTATTCCGAATTTAAGGAGATGGTATGAAAAAAAATTCTAAACGAATTGTTTCGGTAACTTCGATAGCAGGCAGGCCAAATAATTTAGGCGTAAAAGAAGGAAAACTAGCAATTGGCCCACTCACTCCTAATTACGTTTCCAGCCAAGCTAAGATAGCATTCCAACGAGTTAAGCCTTTTCGCTATCAAGGTTCCCCTGAAGAAGCGATGAAGAGACTTCATGATATTATTTCTTCAATGAGTGAAGCTGAAATCATTAAAAATGAAGACCTCTATCTCTATGCGGAGTATACTAGCAAATTAATGAGATTTGTTGATGACCTGGAGTTTTATTTGGATGAAAGAGAAAAGGTTATTCATGTGCGTTCCGCTTCCAGATTAGGATTGAGTGATTTTGGTGCGAACCGCAGAAGAGTAGAGACTATTCGGAAGCATTTTGATCAAAATTGAAACAGAGGAGAACACAATCGTTTCACGGCACGAATCAATTACTTCCCTTGGCAGGGTCTCTAGAACATGACGCATTTCTACTTCTGTTCCCTCTATGCTCCTGGTTCCCTCGGCAATGGCTTCCGCCATATAAAGATTCGCAGCACACAGGAATCGCACCTCTTGTTGGAAATATCGCCATTGGCAAGCAGGGTCTGGAAGTCTCAGAAACAGACTTGTAGTTTAACGATCTATCAGGTAACAGAACTCAATCCTTAAAAGTTCACCTGCTGCCAATGCGGTTATCCATTCTTGAATCATTAATGTGGGGATTTTATAGCTATGCCCTTTCCAGCTTTTTTGGCAACCAGCTTTCGTAATAAGCTCCTGCTCTCTGTCACAACCCTGCTCATTTTTACGGTGAGTATGATTATGCTGGTGGTCAACACTTATCTCAAACGTGCCAGCGATCAAAAAATTGAAGGAGAAATGCTGGTGACCATCAATGTGTTGCGAGAATTTCGTGAGACCCAGTTAAAGTCCTATTCCGATGCGGCGGCATCACTGATTCGCTACAATCCTCAATTGCGAGCCTCTTTGTCCGAGTACAATCAAGTGGTTAACGATTTGTTTGGAGAAGCCAAACCGGATTCTGCCTTACGGTATCAAGCGTTGGAAGAAATTCTGCAGGAGGTAGAATTGTTTCAACAGAGTCGCTTATTTATCATTACTGATGGGCAGGGGAATGTGCTTTATCAAAAAGGAGCCGACTATCTGGTCAATAAAAACCTTGCGGACTTGCCAGTGGTCAATACCGCGCTCTCAGGCAATGAACTATTTACCTGGTGGGGAGCCTCCTCTCCCATTTACAGCGACTTGCCCCCGGAACAGCCATCGCAACCGCAGATGCTGTATGAAGTATTTTTCAAGCCCGTGATTTTTGGAAAAGAAGTGGTTGGCTTGCTGATTATTGGTTTCGCCAGTACCGAAGAACTTTACCGCATAAAAAATATCACACTTTCTGAAATTGCCTTTTTCCAACAGGGACATCTTTACGCCAGTTCAGCTCCTTCTGAATTGAACGTCCAGTTGCGGCAAGTGGTAGAAAAAATGGAACCCCAACGTTCCAAAGCGCTATATAGTTTCGAACATGGAAAAGAACAATTTATGGCGATGGCTCACGCTGTTAAAGATGGAATGGCGAACGTCGTAGGGCATATCATTATTTTTCGTTCTCAAACGCAAGAACTCGTATTTTATTCCCATCTTTCACGCGTACTAAACATGATTGCCCTGCTGGGAATTGCGACTGCTGTCTTTTTCTCTGTGGTTTTCAGCCGAAGTGTGGTCCGAACGATACAGAACCTCTCAACAGGAGCAGACGCCGTAAAAAACGGGAACCTGGAGGTGCAATTGCCGATCCTCTCACAAGATGAACTGGGACAATTGGCGCAAGCCTTCAACTCCATGATTCAGGGATTACAAGAAAAAGAGCGGATCACACGCACGTTCAAGAAATACGTGAATTCGTCAATAGTGGATGAAATCCTTAAAAGCAGGGTAACCTTAGGAGGCGAAAAAAAAGACGTAACTATTTATTTTTCTGACATTGCCAATTTTACAACCTTCAGCGAAAAGCTTCCTCCAGAAGAACTATTGAGCTTTTTGAATCAATACTTGACGAAAATGGCACAAATACTGGAACAACATTCAGCCATTGTAGATAAATACATCGGTGATGCCATCATGGCGTTTTGGGGGGCGCCCCTGCATGCCGAGAACCATGCTCGTCTGGCCTGTCTAACCGCCCTGGTTCAAGCGCCTTTACAGCAGCAATTTCAGGATCAGTGGACTCGCTATGCCATGCCGTCCCGCTTTGTAACACGCATTGGTATTCACAGCGGAGAAGCCATCGTGGGGAATATTGGTTCAGAAGATCGCATGGACTATACCATCATTGGCAATGCCGTCAATTTGGCGTCAAGGTTGGAGTCCTTAAATAAATTTTATGGAACGAGTATTTTGATTTCTGAAAATACCTTTCGGGCGATTGACCCTAATGAATTTCTAACGCGTACTTTGGATAGCGTTCAAGTCAAAGGAAAAAGCGAGATGGTTCAGGTTTATGAACTGATGGGATTTCGAAATGCGGCTTCTCCACAACAACTGATGCTGGTAGAAAACTTTCATCAAGGAGTAACGGCTTACCATCAGAGGAATTTCCAAACAGCGCTGCGACACTTTGAGCAATGCCTGCAGACAATTCCTGACGATTCCCCCGCCGAACTATTTATTCAGCGCTGCCGCAATTTCATCGCCCAGCCTCCGGATACCTCATGGAATGGAGTACAGGTGATGTTAGAAAAATGAGTTCGGTCAATAGGGTTCATAGGGCTTTCCAAATTTGTTCAGGTGTTCCACAGTCTGCCGCCGAATAGGAATGTTAAAGTGGTGTTCTTCGTGAGACGTGAGCGTGACCACCACTTGCTTGGAGATCAAATCAGCGCCATCAACCCATACTTTGAGTTGGTATGCGCCTGCAGGAATATTTTTGATCAGGTACTTGCCGTCCGGAGCTGTACGAAAAAACCTATCGTTTTTGAGGACTAAAATGGTCGAACGCATTTGAGGATGGATATTACAAAAAACTTTAACAATACCGGGTGTCTCAAACGTGAGTTTTTTTTCTTCAGGAGCTTTATAGAGTCCAAGGTCAAATTCATGTGCTTTAGAGAGTGAAAAGGCATTGTGATTAATTTCGTCTTGATTACGGAAGAGGACAGCTTGACCTTTGACAATAGGTAAAACCGCGGGAATGAACTTTTTGTTGATCTGATCGTGATAGATCCGTTCCGTTGAGGGCAAGAACTCTTTCTCAAAACCGGTAACGAACACGACCGCATCCTCATTCCCCTGTGAGTCCGCTGAAGTGCCTACCGCATTTATAATCCTGACAGTGCCTTGTAAGTCTCCGGCACAAACAGGCAATCCGCTAATAAAGCAAAATAATAGGATAAAGATCTTTTTCATAAGGTGAATCAGTGGTAGGTTTAAAATTTAATCAGGAATGAACTATATAGGCGAATAAGCTTATTCTTACAGCAAAATTTTAACTTTGAAAAGGAGGATTATGTTCTCTTCAAAAAAACAATGTTTATGGCAATGGGTTGTCTGGCAAGGTTGGCTTACGCTGATGTTGCTGGGCAGTATTCCATATATGAGTCTGGCACAATCCAGTGGAGATGAAGTGGATCTTTTCGCGGAAGACGATGCTGTAAACACCAGTAATGCCGTATCTCAAAAGGCAGAATTACCGCGCACTGTGTCATCACTTCCCTTACAGATCCTCTGGAGCGGAGTTCTGGATGCCCGTTTGGTACAGACAGGAACATCGGTGAATTGGCAGCAAGGGGGACGTGGCTTAAGCCGTTATGGAGGCATTGATACGGATCGTTCCGCTTATGAAGAGTATCCCCAAGGAGATCGCGGTGATACCAGTTTCAAATTATCACAGGCCTCTTTGGTGGTAGAGATGGTCAAAAACGGCCACGTCGCGGGACACATCCAATTGAACTATGATGATCACGAAGAACCTGGGTCGGTCCGTGGCAAAATAGGTATTGTGGAAGCCTTTCTGAAATACGAATATGACTGGAATCCAACGCGACGGATAAACTTACGTCTGGGAGCTGTCATTCCTCCTTTTTCTTTGGAACATCCCGGTACAGCATGGAGCTCTCTTTACACCATCACCCCTTCCGCGATCAATACCTGGGTGGGAGAAGAATTGCGGCCTCATGCTCTGGAGGTGAGTTACCGTCAGGAATTGGCTTCTCTGGTGAGCATGGATTTCCTCTTGGCCGCTTATTCAGGAAATGATCCTTCCGCTTCACTCCTTTCCTGGCGTGGTTGGGCTTTACATGATTATCAATACACGGTTGGAAGCCACCTCAAACTACAGCACATCGTTCCTTCGCCATTAGGCCCCAAAGAGGAATGGGAACAGCCTTCCAAAGAAATGGATGGTCGTCTGGGGGTCTACACACGGGCGGGTTTCACTCTCGAACAACGATTCAAAATGCAAGTATTTTATCTCAATTCACTGGCAGACCCTGAAAAAACAATCAGGGATCATGAATGGGAATATTCCTGGCAAACGAATTTCACCAACGTCTCTCTACAATGGACCCCTTTCGATCACATGACCTGGTTAGCACAAAAATTGTGGGGCAACACCTGGATGGGAAGCCGTATCGCCAAAGGGGTTGATAACGATTTTGACGCTTGGTATGTACTGGGAAGCGAAGTCATGGGATCTCATCGCTTAAGCGTTCGCTATGATGCTTTCCGCGTTGAGGATAGGGACAAACTTCAGGATAATAATCGTTCCCATGGTACGGCAGTCACCATCGCTTATCTGCTATCTCTAAACGAAGCCCAGATTATAGGGGTAGAATATTTGACCATCAACAGCAGTCGAAAAGGCAACGAAGGTTATCTTGCCTCCGAAGACCCTGATGATGACCTGGTTCAACTCATGTATCGTTTGACATTTTATTGAAACCTGGCAATTGGCGTCAAAGCGCCATTACGCTGACCAAGCTCGATTTTTAGGGCGTTAACGGCTGTCTTAAATCATAAACTTGGGAAACCACTCTTAGACCATATCGATCGGAGGAGTGAAGATCTTCCCAGACTTTAGGATACCGTTTTTCCAACTCCCGAAGCAAAGGTTCATATTGTTTGTAGTGGGTCTCATAGGTCAAATTAACACCGAGCCAGTCGGCACCCTGTTGTTGAAAAAGTTCCAATTCTTCCAAGGTAAACGGACGCATTTTAGTATCATGATACCATCCGTAATGGTTCGAATAGAAAATGAGTTGATTCCACTTGTTCACACCCATATCAAAAGCCAATACCGTTTCTTGCGGATCTTGACTTAATTCCGCAATTTTACGACCCGTGTTGTAGGAACCAATATCATAGCGGGAATAGCGCCAAAAATAGACACTGTTATGCAAAATCATCAGGATCAAAAAGATACCCAACAACAGACTTCGGTACCTGGGCGCGATTTTATCCCACTGCCAAAATCGGTCAACACCGATTGCCGCAAATAAGGCAAGCCCAGGAATGAAAGGAAGTTGGTAGTATTCATGAACATAGTTTCCATTCTGTACGATCAGGGCATACACCACACAAGAGAGCAACCAGGCTAAGGGAACATGGAACCGTGGATCTTTTAAACGGGTAGCGCTAATCCCAATGACCGCGAACAAACCTGCCCATGGAGTTAAACCCGCATCAATCAACCGGACAAAGATGAGACGATAATAAAAATCCCAAGTCAGTAACAATTCCGGAGAACGTATTTGTCCCATACTCTTGACGCCCGTAAACTCGGTGGTTCCTTCCGGTAAGTTCACCACATGCAGAATCCAAAGCACCGTAGGCAGCCAAACTAAAATCACAAAGACGTAAAGTTTTAGATCTTTAAAGAGTTCATAGCTTTTTCTGAAGAGAATCAGGAGCAAGTAGGTTCCGCCTATAATCAACCCAAAGGGTTTAAAAAGGCCGGCAGCCGCCGTCCAAAGACAGGAGGCCCACAACTGTCGATTGTTCTTGGTTTCTAACCATTGATAAAAATGATAACAGCCAGCGATCATTGCGGTGACCATACTGGTATCACTCATAATGGTCCGGTCATAAAACCAGTTCAACGATGAAAATCCCGCAATCAAGGTGGTGATCCAGGCAATACGATCTCCCCAGACTTGTCTGCACAATAAAAACCAGTATCCCAAACCTATCATGCCGTAAATGATCGAAACCATGCGCGCAGGCCACTCACAGACGCCTGTGATTTGGTAAATCAACGCAATCGGGATATGATATAAGGGAAATTCCTGCGCATAGGTTCGGCTGAGATCGTGTAATGAACGGAACAGGTCCACTGTGGGCGTCGTGATATATTTCCAGTCCTGAGCAATGGACTTTGCCATTGCTGCCGCAGAAATCTGGTTCCAACTATGCCTGTCGACAATAGGCCCTGTGAGGTGATACAGACGGATGCAAAATAAAAGGATAAATAATCCCAAAACCCATTCTTTTTGTACGTTGGCGGTGTTCATAAACCGCTGAATCAATTTAATCATGGAAAAAACCTCAATGGTTTGAGTCAAACAGGAGGACATCAATGACGCAAGAAAGGTTCATCAATGAGCGTTCACCAAATTCAAGTCGAAATTATAGTGTAAATTCTAAAAATGTAAAACGCTATTATTGGACTAAAATGGATCGAATCGTTTTGAAATGAAAACTCAATATTTGCATTCCAACAAGAGGCGTTCCTCTGACCGAACTGCCAAATATAGAGTAACATGAACCAGTTGTAAGTTTATTATCAGAGACAGAATTAAAAGCTTGCTCTGTTGTTCAATATTAATAGATTTGCTGATTAGGTTTATCTGTGAACGTACTGTAATTCTTTCACCAATGGATGATCTCAGGAGACAACTGTGAAATTCTCATCGCTAACGAAATATTTTTCACAAGATCTGGCAATTGATTTAGGAACGGCTAACACTTTGGTCTATATGCGGGGGCAGGGGATAGTCATTCGTGAACCTTCTGTTGTCGCCGTACAGCGGGACGCACACGGTGGTTATAAAGTTTTGGCTGTGGGCGAAGAGGCTAAAGCCATGCTTGGCCGAACTCCTGGCAGTATCACTGCGATTAGGCCGATGAAAGATGGAGTGATTTCGGATTTTGACATTACACAGGAAATGCTACGGTATTTCATCCGACTGACACAAAAGAAATTTTCGTTCATGAGATTCAAACCGCGGATTATCATTGCGGTTCCTTCCGGAATTACACAGGTAGAATGTCGAGCTGTTCGTGAAGCGGCAGAATCCGCGGGTGCCAGAGAAGTTTTTCTGATTGAAGAGCCTATGGCGGCAGCTATCGGCGCAGGACTTCCGATCACAGAAGCCAGCGGAAATATGATTGTTGATATTGGAGGAGGAACCACAGAGGTTGCGGTGATTTCTTTGGCGGGTATTGTTTATAGTAACTCGGCCCGTATTGGCGGAGATGCTATGGACGATACGATTGTCAAGTTTGTTAAACAAAAATATAACCTGCTGGTTGGTGAAAGAACCGGCGAGATTATCAAACAAAAAATTGGCTCAGCTTATCCCTTGGGAGAACCCAAAACCCTTGAAGTCCGCGGTCGCGATTTGGTGACAGGCATTCCCAAAACTTTGATTTTAAGTGAAGAAGAAATTCGTGACGCGCTTTCTGATGTGTGTAATCAAATTGTGCAAACGGTACGGAATACTTTGGAAAAAACACCTCCCGAACTGGCGGCTGATATTGTGGATAAAGGAATTGTCCTTGCGGGGGGTGGCTCTCTGCTTGCGGGAATGGATGTGCTGCTTCGACAACAAGTGGGTTTGCCTGTCTTTCATGCCGAAGATCCCTTATCCTGTGTGGCCTTGGGGACAGGATTAGTGTTGGACCAAATTGAACTTCTCAAATCGATTGAGTTGGATTGAGTGAATTGGCACACACCGCGTTTTCTGAATTCGGTTTTGGGGGAAACCGGAATACGTTTCCATTAGGAAGAGACTCTGAAGAAATAAAAGGTCCCACTTTTTTTAATGTTTCGTAATCGTAATCGTAATTTTACTCGTACTCTCCTTCTCTGACGATTAAGAGCAAGATTACGATTACGAAAACCTGGGTGCTTTGCGTTTTATGAGTCCCTAATATCGTCTCACTCCGGACGTTAGTCAGATACCGGAAAGGAAGCATCGATTCGGGAAAGGCCTATATGAAGATTTGCCTTAAGAACGTTAGGCAGAGGCAAACGGTTATAAAAATTTATCATTAACTCCTTTAAAAGAGGTACCATGTCAGACAATAAGTTCGGTTGCAGAACGTCCTTTGAAACAGGCAGTGGCAAAGCCGATTTATACAGTTTAAAAAAATTGGAAAAGGATGGAGTCGGGCTTGTAAGTCAACTCCCCTTTTCGATTAAGATCCTTTTAGAACAAGCGTTGCGGAATGTTGACAACTTTCAGGTGAGGGCGGAAGATGTTGAAGCCTTGGCAAAATGGAGTCCGAACCAAAAGTCTGAGGCTGAGATTCCTTACAAACCAACACGCGTTATTTTACAAGATTTTACCGGAGTTCCCGCAGTTGTGGACTTAGCCTCTTTACGAACCGCAATGGTCGAAATGGGTGGGGATCCCAAGGTTATCAATCCTAGAGTCCCTGTGGATTTGGTGATTGATCATTCCATCCAGGTGGATAAGTATGGGACGGCAGATGCCTTACGACAAAATATGGAAATCGAGTTCAGCCGCAACCAGGAACGATATGAGTTTTTGAAATGGGGACAAAAAGCCTTTGATAACTTTGGTGTGTGTCCTCCGGGTGTTGGAATTGTTCATCAAGTCAATCTGGAACACTTGGCGCAAGTTGTTCAGCTACGAGAGGGCGTCTGTTTTCCGGATACCCTGGTTGGAACAGACTCTCACACGACCATGATCAATGGGATGGGGGTCTTGGGGTGGGGCGTCGGAGGCATTGAAGCCGAATCGGTGATGCTGGGACAGCCGATTTATATGTTAATTCCCGAAGTGGTTGGATTTAAGCTGACAGGCTCATTACCTGCGGGAACCACCGCAACCGATTTAGTGTTAAGAGTCGTTCAGATCCTGCGAGCAAAAGGCGTTGTTGAAAAATTCGTTGAATTTTATGGACCCGGCCTTTCCAATTTAGCCTTGGCGGACCGTGCGACCATTGCGAATATGGGACCTGAATATGGCGCCACCATGGGCTTCTTCCCTGTAGATCAGGAAAGTCTGCGCTATCTTCGACAAACAGGACGCTCAGAAAACTTGATTTCCCGAGTGGAAACGTATTGTAAAGCTCAAGGCTTATTTCGAACAGACAGCACTCCAGATCCTGTTTTTGGCGAAACGGTAGCACTTGATTTATCAACCATCGAACCCGCCTTAGCGGGACCTAAACGTCCACAAGACCGCATTAATCTGTCCGCAATGAAAAGTGAGTTTGATAAAAGCTTGAAAGCTCCGATCAAACAACGTGGGTTTGAACTCAAAGGCGAAGCCCTGCACAGCAAAGAACCGGTTAAAGGTTTAAAAGGCGCGGAGTTAAAACATGGTTCTGTTGTGATTGCCGCAATCACCTCATGTACCAATACCAGTAATCCCTCGGTCATGATTGCCGCAGGACTTTTGGCGAAAAAAGCGGTCGAAAAAGGACTGAAATCCCAATCTTGGGTAAAAACCTCTATGGGCCCAGGCTCAAGAGTGGTTCGCAACTACCTGGAAGCCGCTGGCCTGTTAGGTGATTTATCCAAGCTCGGCTTTCACATTGTGGGTTATGGTTGTACGACTTGTATTGGAAACTCTGGTCCCTTGAATGAACCCATTATTGAGGCCATTGAGGCAGGGAACTTGGTTGCAGCAGCAGTGCTCTCTGGAAATCGTAACTTCGAAGGACGCATCAGTCCTCAGGTTAAAGCCAACTACCTGGCAAGTCCGCCTTTGGTCGTGGCCTATGCTATTGCCGGAACCGTTGATATCGATTTGACCACCGAACCTCTTGGAAAAGGGAAAGATGGCAAAGACGTCTATTTGAAAGACATCTGGCCGACTCGTGATGAAATTACAGCGGTTGAAAATTTGATTACTAAAGAAATGTTCCACACCGAATATGGTAATGTTGGTTCCTCCTCTCCTTTGTGGAATGCTGTTGAAAGCCGTGAAGGTGAGGTTTATGAATGGGATGAGGCTTCCACTTATATTCAAAATCCACCTTTTTTCAGCAACATGTCCCTGGATCTTGCACCCCTTAAGAATATTGTTGGCGCAAGAGCCCTGATTAAAGTAGGAGACTCTGTAACCACAGATCACATTTCACCAGCGGGATCTTTTACAGAAGACTCTCCTGCGGGTCAATTCCTGATCCAAAAAGGCGTTGCTCTAGAGGATTTCAACTCTTATGGTTCTCGAAGAGGAAACGATCGTGTCATGACTCGGGGAACCTTTGCGAATGTTCGTTTGCGAAATCAACTCGCACCAGGGACAGAAGGCGGATACACCATTCATATCCCTAGTGGGAAACAAATGTCGATTTATGACGCCTCTCTCAAATACAAGCAGGAAAAAATACCACTGGTTGTCTTGGCTGGGGCTGAATACGGTACAGGTTCCTCACGGGACTGGGCCGCCAAAGGGACCTTCTTACTTGGCGTGAAGGCCGTGGTTGCTACGAGTTTCGAGCGGATTCATCGCTCTAATTTGGTCGGTATGGGTGTTTTGCCATTGCAATTTAAAAATGGCCAAACTCATGAATCCCTGGGCCTTACCGGAAAAGAGTCCTTCTCCATTCTAGGCTTGAGTGATACGATGCAACCCATGCAAGAGCTGACTTTAAAAGCGGACAACCGCGAAATTCCTGTTCTGTGTCGCCTGGATACTCCGGTAGAAATCGAGTATTATAAAAACGGAGGCATCTTACACACGGTTTTGCGGAATTTTATCAGAGAAAGCCGTAGTTAATTGATGGTTTGACTTCAGGAAGGTAAAGATACACCTTCCTGAAGTCATCGTTCAAGAGTTCGTTTTTTCCGGATTAGCCTGAAAGACAGTCCACCAGTTGAGGTAGAACTTGCCCGCTGGGATGTTTCAAATAAATCCCCCCGCTTTGTAACGCCACCTTGGAAAAAGGGTCGTTGTCACTATTCACATCAACGATAAACCCCCCTTGATTTGCAACCGTTGAAACCACACGATTGGGCAAGGTTGTTGCGCCAGAAGTTCCAATAATCAGAAGCACATCCGTATTTTGTGCGGTCAACAGCGCGCTTTCAAAGCGAAAATGCTCTTCGTTATAATACTCATCAAACCAAAGCACATGGGGACGTGTCATGGCCCCACACTGAGGACAGGACAGCACCTCCATGAGAGGGCCTGTCATTTCAAGAACGTGAGGCTGATAAGGAATCTCTGAAGGAAGTGGATAAATCGCGGAAGTACATTCTTGAGAACAACGCATAAAGTTGATATTTCCATGAATTTGATAAGTCCGTTCCATGCGGTTACCCGCTCTCAGGTGTAAACCATCCACATTTTGAGTAATCAGCTTAAACCGATCCCCAAGCAACTGTTCCAAACGTTCAATCGCCTTATGTCCCGGGTTCGGTTGTGCTTGGTGACATACATTACGTCTATAAAGATACCATTTCCACACTTCAACCGGATGACGATGAAACATTGCGTTCGTTGCCATCTCCTCAGGAAAGTATTCCTTGGATTCAATGGTCCAATAACCTTCCGGACCACGGAATGTAGGAATGCCGCTTTCCGCAGAAATACCGGCTCCTGTAAGAATGGTGACTTGCTTTGCTTGCCGAACTTGTTTTTGCCATTGCTGCTTTTGCGGCAAAGTAATCATATCCGTTTTCATGGATTCTCCATAACGATGAATATTTTAAAATTGGAGGAGTGTTTTAAATGGAACCCCGCAATAAGTACCCTCCCGGAAGATCTCAGGAACGTCATCCCCGTTTAAAAAAATCGATCAAAATTTGAATTTGTCCGACTAACTTAATGTCTTGCGGAAGTTTTTTTCTAATGTAAAAATCGGCGCCCTGATCAATGAAATCCAAAAATGGAAACCTTGGACATCTTCTCGTTAGCGTCTTAACAATCTTGTCTTTTACTTATGAATTTCTTTTCTTGGATAGGGGTAAACCTACTCACGTTATGAGGACCCCGCATAAAATTTCAACTAAGCTGATCTGTCAAGTATGAAAGAAAATAATTCCACCTCACCAACCCACTCAGATTTTTGGCAAGCTGTCAGGGTCAACGCCAAGTTACAACATAAATCTCCAGTGATCAAACCCGTTTCTCGTCACGGCAAGTTACTTCTGTCTTTTGCTCAGGAGCGGTTGTGGTTTATTGACCAATTACAACCCGACAATACGATGCACAATCTACGTGCGGTTTTTCAACTGAAAGGTCCACTGAATATTACTATCTTGGAGCAAAGTTTACAAGCCATTGAACAACGACACGAAATTCTGCGAACCACTTTTCCTGCCGTCGATGAGCAACCTGTTCAAACCGTCTTACCCGATATCAAGTTAACGTTACCCATCGTGGAACTGGGGGAGTTTTCAATTCAAGAGCGTGAGGCCGAAGTCCGGAGGCTGGCTATTAAAGAGGCACAACAACCTTTCGATTTAGCGAGTGGCCCGCTGGTGCGCTTCAAGCTTCTGCGCCTAAACCAAGAGGAACATATCTTTTTGTTAACTAGCCATCATATTATCAATGATCGCTGGTCCACCAGCCTGTTTATGCGGGAATTGGCGGTACACTATCGAGCGTTTTTAACGGGTAAATCGTCACCACTTCCCAAGCTTCCCATTCAATATGCGGATTTTGCTCAATTTCAACGCGGATGGCTCAGGGGAAAAGTCCTGGACGCTCAATTGGATTATTGGAAACAACAACTGAACGGTGAACTGCCGCTCTTACAGTTGCCGACGGATCATCCCGCACCCGCTATACCGACTTACCAAGGCGCGTCTCAATATTTAGAACTCCCGGGAAATTTGGTTAACGCTCTGAAACGATTGGGTCAACAGGAAGGGGTTTCTTTGTTTGTGATCTTGTTAGCGGCCTTTAAGGCGTTGCTCTATCAGTACTCGGGGCAACAAGATATCATCATCTGTTCACCGGTTGCTGGTCGTTATCGCGTCGAAACAAAAAATTTAATTGGCTATTTCAGCAATGTCTTACTCCTACGTACCTACCTTGGCGAAAATCCAAGTTTCACTGAATTGGTGGCGCGCGTTAGCAAAATCACTTTAACGGCTAATGAATATCAAGATTTGCCGCTTCAACAGTTAGTTGATATCTTGAATATGCCGAACCTCCTCCTCTCCCGAACCATGTTCGCGTTGCAAAATGTCCCGAGTCAGCCTTTGGAACTGGCATCGGATGTGAGTGTCACGCCTTTGGATATAGAAGAAGGCATCGCGAATTTTGATTTGTTCCTTTCCATGAAGGCAAAGGGCGAAGCCATGCTTGGTGTGTTGCGTTATAAAACAGATTTATTTGGCACCTCAACCATCAAAAGCTTGTTAGGGAATTTTCACATTTTATTAGAACAATTCGTGGCCAATCCCCAATGTCACCTTTCAGACCTTCCCCAATTCAGCACCCCAGCTAATCTTCAAACCTCTCCGCTTCACTCTGTAGCTGTTCCTTATGTCGAACCTCAAAATGAAACCGAGCAAAAGATTGCGTCTGTTTGGAAAACAGTACTCCACAGGGAGAAAATTGGGATTCACGATAATTTTTACGATTTAGGGGGTCGCTCACTGACCATACTGTCCATCTGCAAGAAATTAGAAGCTATTTTTGATCGTAATATTGCGGTAGCAGAATTATTTAAACATCTAACGATTGCTGAAATGGCACAATTTATAAGCAAAAATGTGTTTCATAAAGAACTTGACTCAAGTTTGGTTTATAATCGGACTCAAAAACAAAAGGCGGCACTCGCCCGACAGAAACAACTGAATAAAACAAGGAGATTATCGAATGGATCATGAAGAAACGCGAAATTCGGGGTTGGAATCAATAGCGGTTATTGGGATGGCGGGACGTTTTCCAGGAGCCAGGAATTTGGAGGAGTTTTGGAAAAATATTCGTGATGGAGTGGAGTCCATTACCTTTTTCAGCGATGAGGAGGCTTTGGCAAGCGGAGTAGATCCTGAACTGCTAAAAAACCCTAAATTTGTCAAAGCCCATGGCGTATTGGATGATATAGAAATGTTTGATGCCGGCTTTTTTGATATGAGTCCTAGAGAGGCGAGAATTTTAGACCCGCAACATCGCCTTTTCTTGGAGTGTGCTTGGGAAGCTATGGAGAACGCGGGTTATGATTCGGAAACTTATGCGGGGCAGATTGGTGTTTACGCGGGTACGTCCTTCAGTACTTACTTGCTTAGAAATATTCTGCCCAACAATCTGATTAATTTCCCTACCGCTGATCGCTTGGAAATGGCGTTAACCAATCATAAAGATACGATGCCCATGCGCGTTTCGTTCCAGATGAATTTAACCGGGCCCAGTATCTCCGTGGGAACGACGTGCTCTACGTCATTGGTCGCTGTGCACTTGGCTTGTCAAAGTTTGCTGTGTTATCAATCGGATATGGCGCTGGCTGGAGCGAGCTTTGCCCGCACTCCGTCCAAGGAAGGTTATTTGTATCAGGAGGGGATGATTTATTCTCCGGATGGCCATCTCCGTACTTTTGACGCGGACAGTAAAGGGATTGTGACCGGGGCGGGTGTAGGCGTCTTGTTATTAAAACGGCTCGAAGACGCGATTGCCGATGGCGACTCTATTGACGCCATTATCAAAGCCACCGCCCTGAATAATGATGGTTCTACCAAAATTGGTTATACGGCGCCCAGTATAGAGGGGCAAGCGACCGTCATCGCTAACGCTATCTCACTCGCCGGCATAGCGTCAAACACGATATCCTATATTGAAGCGCACGGTACCGGCACCGAACTGGGTGACCCCGTTGAAATAGCGGCCTTGACCAAAGCGTTTCAAGCGACGGCCTCAGACACGCAACCGTTGAAAAATAACTTTTGCGCTATCGCTTCAACGAAACCCAATATTGGCCATCTCAACCATGCCTCAGGCATAGCGAGTTTGATCAAAACCATCCTGGCCCTGAAACATAAACAATTGCCCCCCAGCATCAATTTTAAGAAACCTAACCCGAAAATTGATTTTGACAATAGCCCCTTTTATGTCAATACCACCCTGCAGGAATGGAAAACGAAGGGAATCCCCCGCCGTGCCGGGGTGAATGCTTTTGGTATTGGGGGAACTAATGGCCATGTGACGTTGGAAGAAGCACCAGCCTGCCCCCCTTCCGAACAATCTCGCGCCTGGCAGTTGTTGTTATTGTCAGGAAAAACCAGCACATCTATTGAAACCATAACTACGAATTTTTCCGAATATCTGAAGCAATCAAGCGAACTTAATCTTGCTGATGCGGCTTATACCCTTCAAGTGGGACGCAAACCGTTCAATCATCGCCGAATGTTGGTTTGTCAAGAGGTTAAAGATGCTGAATTGATGTTGAACACCTTGGCACCACAACGAGTTTTTTCGGCCAAGATCCATCAATCAGTAACCCCTTCCGTCGTGTTTATGTTCTCCGGACAAGGAGCACAGTACGTCAATATGGCCTTGGAACTTTATCAAGCTGAGGCGATTTTTAAAGAACAAGTGGATCTTTGCGCGGAAATTCTTTTACCCCACTTAGAACTGGATTTACGCGATCTATTATACCCAAGGGCAGAAAAAGCTGAATCAGCAGCGCAAGCGTTACAACAAACCGCAATAACCCAACCGGCTCTATTTGTGATTGAGTATGCTCTCGCCAAGTTATGGATGGCGTGGGGGGTACATCCTCAAGCGATGATCGGTCATAGCATTGGCGAATATGTCGCAGCCTGTCTGGCGGAAGTTTTTTCTCTCGAAGAAGCCTTGTCCTTAGTGACTGACCGAGGAAAGTTGATGCAGCAAATGCCTCCCGGAGAAATGTTGGCCGTCCCCCTTTCACCGCAAGCATTGCAGCACTTTTTGGGCAATGGACTTTCCTTGGCTGTGATTAATGGTGCCGCCCAATGCGTAGTTGCCGGAGAACCCAAAGCGATAGAAGGTTTGGAACAGCAGTTAACTAAAAAAGAGATAACGTCCCGTCGCGTGCAAACCTCTCATGCCTTCCATTCCGAAATGATGGAACCGATTGTCGAGACCTTTGCTGAACGGGTGAAGCAAATGAAGCTCAAACCACCTCAACTGCGTTATATTTCTAATGTAACCGGTACCTGGATCACCGAAGCGGAAGCCACTGATCCGCATTATTGGGCTACCCATTTGCGGCAAACCGTGCGCTTTGCTGAAGGGCTGGAAGTGCTTTTTCGGACACCGGAACACCTTCTCCTTGAAGTGGGCCCCGGACGAACTTTGAATACATTGGCAAAACAACATCCCAATAAGGCCACAGAACAAGTGGTACTCACCTCTGTACGTCATCCCCAGGAAAATCAGTCTGACGTCGCGTTTTTGCTGACGACTTTGGGGAAACTGTGGCTTGCTGGTGTCAAAATAGACTGGTCCGGATTCTATGCTCAAGAGCAACGCCAGCGTTTGCATTTACCAACGACTCCCTTTGAACGCAAACGTTATTGGATTGACGCTCCACAAAGAGGTACGAACCAACCACAATTGTCGTTAGCGATGTTGGGACAATTGACGGGTGACGCGGAGTCAAGTGCTGATTCGGCAGTGACATTGTCTTCTGAGGCAACACCTCGAACTCCTAAAGAACAAAAAATCGCTGCGGTGTGGAAAAATATTTTTGGCATCAAAGAAGTGGGCATTTATGACAATTTCTTTGATATAGGCGGTGATTCTTTATTAGCCAGTCACTTAGTCGCCCAACTATGCAAAACCTTAGAAACTGAGTTATCACTTCAAAGTTTTTTGAATGCCCCAACGATTGCTGAATTGGCTGAGATCATTGAAACCAGTGTTTCGGCTTCCCCTACAACGCCCGCTATGCCTCTTTCTCTGGTTAGACTTAAAACGGGAGACAAACGAAAAAAACCATTATTTTTGGCACCTCCCATAGATGGGCAAGTTTTCATCTATCAAGAGTTAGTCCGTGGACTTGATCCAGATCGTCCTGTTTACGGTTTCCAAACCCCAGGTTTAACCGAAGAAACAAAACCTTTGACCCAAATCAGTGAAATGGCGATTCACTACCTTGAAGCCATGCGAACCGTCCAGGCCAATGGTCCCTACCTGTTAGGCGGTTTTTCGTTTGGAGGTTTGGTTGCCTTTGAAATGTCACAACAATTACAGGCTCAGGGGCAAGAAGTGAAATTTTTGTTCCTTGCCGATACGCCGCTGAATCAAGCATTATTTAACTTGGAAGATGAGACAGACATTCTCTTTTTTATCATCGAACATTTGTTGAAATTGGACAAAAGCGCGATTGCCATAGACGAATTACGCGGATTGAGTGTTGATAAACAGATAAACCTATTCTTAACACGATACAGTGGGCAACTTCCGTCCCATTTGGGGTTATCTCAAATGCGTCAACAGGTTCAAGTGATCAAAGCGAACAATGCGGCAATGCTGAACTACATTCCTCGTCCTTATTCCGGACGTTTAGTTTTCTTTCGCGCTCAAGAATCCTGGAAGCCAGATCTAACCTATCATCCCGAACATTTTTGGATTGAGCTTGCCGCTGGCGGTATCGAAATCAATACAGTGCCAGGCAATCACCTCACCATGAATAATCAGCCACAGGTCCAAGTTATAATCGACCAACTGGAACGAGGATTGAAACAAGTATAGGCTTTCAGATCATTAAATTAGAAAGGGCGGGCACTGCCCACCAACAGCGGACCAGCTTTCCAACGCCGATAAATTTTCAATCATTTGGAGAGGTTGTATAAAAAATGTTCAAAGTTTCAGTTTTGGGATTCGGCTACCTGCTTAAGCCGGGACAAATGTAGGGTGTGTTAGTGAGCTTGCGAACGTAACGCACCAGAACAATGCTATGTTTATTGGTGCGTTACGCCTTGCGGCTAACACACCCTACATAAAATGTTGTCCCACCTTAAGTGCGTAGCCTGGGATTCAACACGCCTGGAAAACAGTTAACTTAAAATGGAGTTCACGTTCTATGACGTTACCTAAACATTTTGATCAGGTTTCCCCTCGGGAAACTATCTTGGAAATGGCAACGGCACATATTGGCTTTGCACGATGTATTTTTGTCGCAGCCAAATTAGGCATTGCTGATCTACTTAAAGAGGGTCAAAAACACACTGATGAGTTGGCAAATGCAACGCATACTCATAGTGATTCGCTTTATCGACTTTTACGGACTTTGGCGAGCAGAGGCATTTTTGCTGAAGTCCAAGCAAAATATTTTCAACTCACCCCGTTATCAGTTTGTTTACAGGAAAATCATCCCAGTTCTGTGCGGGATTTTATTATCTTAACAGGAGGATCAGAATCTTATGCCTGTTGGGAGAACTTAATACATAGTGTCTACACAGGTAAGAATGCCTTTGAAAGTGTGTATGGTATGGAATATTATCAGTATCTCGAACAAAATCCAGCAGTTGGTGAACTCTTTGATAGAGCGATGACAAATCTGTCAAGGATGCAGAATGTAGCTATTCCGACTGCTTATGATTTTTCTTCTCTAGGCAGAGTAATTGATATCAGCGGTGGACAGGGGGGGCTCTTAGCCGCCATTTTGAAGCAATATCCAACTGTGACAGGTGTCCTTTTTGATCGCGCAGAAACCATTGATAAATCACATGATCTGCTTAAAACCGAAGGCGTTATAGATCGGTGTGAACGTGTTGCTGGAGATTTTTTTGAGTCTGTACCTACTGGAGGTGATGCTTATTTACTTAAGAATGTTGTTCATAACTGGGATGATGAAAAAGCTTTAAAAATTCTACAAAATTGCCATCAGGCCATGACAGAAGGAAAACGCTTGTTACTCATTGAAAAAATTCTTGATCCGCTCAACTCCTCGTGGAGGGAGCTGGTTGGAGATATGAAGATGTTAGCTACGAATGGCGGACGGACGCGTACCGAAGACGAGTTTCGCAAGCTGTTTGAAGCCGCTAGTTTCAAATTGACGCAAATCGTTCCCACCGCATCGGGACTGACTGTAATGGAAGGGGTGTCTTTAAAGCAACCCCATTAAACAGGGTAGCGGCTTAAAACGGACTGAGAATTGTCTCGCTGTAGTGGGCCCCATTTAACTCTAAATGTAGAATTTCAGGTTCCAAATGTCGCTGTCACGAAATAGGTATTAGAGTTTAGTAATTAGGTGTTAGATTCACAAAGTTGCTGATATTCAATGGCTTTTTCTGAAGTTTTTTTCCATAAAACCTAAAAGCTAACACCTAAATGCTATTTCGTGACAGCGACTAGCTTCTCCATTATATAACGGTCGACATTGCATGACGACTGATGCCAAAAAGTCCAGTTTCCTCATCATATTACGTCAGCTTTGTTATAATTTTTTGCCAGAAAACTCTTGGCGAACGACAAATAGAGCGAATACAATCGGAGATAGTAATTCAGAAAAAATAATATTTTAAGGACTTGATTTTTATTATATTATAGGAGACATACCTATCATATGTCTATAGGCTTTGGCAATGTAGCTCATACGTTGTCGGGTGTTTTCGCTAATTCAAACTCGAGGAATCAAAATGGTAAGAAGAAAACTAGAAAAATTGTTAATGGTCGCGATTTTTGTCGCCCTTGTCGTACCTTGTGCTATGGCAGAGTCGGAAAAGGAGTCGGAAAAGGTAATGGAAAAACCGATAGGTAACTTTTATGTTAAAGGTGTAGTTGCCACCTATATAGGGATCGGTAAGTATGGGGATGCCGCAACTTATAATTCAGCTAATCCCAGGGCACTTCCTGCAACGGATGCATCAGGACAAATCATATCAGGACAACAGGAGGATCACGTTGTCGCAATTAACGAAGTTTACTTTAAACCCACTGTAAAACGTGGCAATACAATTGGATTTGTATCAATCTATGCCAATACGTATAATGCTTTTGGTCAGGGGGGAAGAACGGATAAAGGGGACCACCATGACTTTTGGATTGATCAAATTACCACTATCACCAAGCTTGATAAGACTACTCTTATTTTAGGAAAGCAAGCTCCTGAAGAGGGATATAATTTTGCCAGAGGAGCCGGTGGTATAGCCGGTGAAACGCAATTCGGTAAATATGGGACCAACACTGGCAGAGCCAAAAATGTTGGGGTTTCGTTGCGCTACCGAATAGTTAAAGATATTGAAATATGCGGTACAGTTTTTGATGGGGATACCATTGGTTTGAATACTGGAACGTCGCTGCAACTGGGGTCGATGGGCCGAATTGGCTCGACGGAGTTTAGATTGAGCCTCATACAAGGAGAAGGAAAATATGAGAATTATGTGGATAACCCAGACATTCCAGGTGATCAGCAGAAACTGGCTCGCTCTAATAACCATGCTGGCATAAAATATCATTTATCTGAACGTAACTCTTTCTCTGTTGACTACTCAAGCAGAACACTAGACTACGACGAAGATGGCACGACAAGCTTTGACGTCGCTGATACAGCATTTCAGGTAACGATAGGTGTGGGCCAGAATGGTAGTGTGGTCATAACGGGTGCCAGTGTTATTACAGATGATGCAGGTGCCGAAACAAAAGATCTATATTCAAATCTTCTTTATAACTATGATATAGAAAAAGGGCTGCAATCCCAATTTTTTTACACAAACCAAACTTCGACCCTCCCCACTGATGAAGATCGAATATCAAGAATGATAGGTGGCGGTATAAAAATATTCTATTAGAGTCCTTGATCTGTTCGAGAGGAGTTGATTGCCACTATCCTCGCAGTCAACTTCAATCAGGTTGGCTGGGGGTTGCCTACAAGGAATTATGCGTGCCTATGCTTAAGTTCCTCTTCATGGAGTTTATCGCAAAACTAACTAAAAAAATGCTAGGTGTCTGTCTGACTTGTCAAGGATAAGTCACTGATATAAAAGAAAAACAATAATATTGGTCATTAAAATAAAGTCAATCATATCAAGTGTTTCTGAATAAGTCAGCCAAACTCCTAGAGCTAATTTCGTGGGAAGTCAAAATTTGTCAGGATTTGGGATATAATTATTGATAATGTTGGATGATACAAAGAGGCAAATTGCGTAAGCGTTTGTCAGACCGCTCAAGTGGTAGATGTTATATTGTATGGTGATTGTATGAAAAACCCCGAATGGGATATAGACAGAGAGCCTGGCCGCTAAAGCGACCAGGAAGGATTCATTAAGTGTGTTCATCCCAATTGCCTCTAAACACCCGTTTAGAGTTTTTGTTACTCAGATTCTTCTTTTCTTATTTCGGCATCCAGTTTTTTCATTTCCTCAGTGGTTTTACGAACAGGCCTATCTTGCGCAATGTCGAGTAACCCTACAGCCGTTGAATAGCCAAACAGAGCACCAGAACCCATTTGAGTCATCAGTCCTAAAATATCCGTGGTTTGGTTTTCTTTGATCACTTTTCCGTTACGTATTTGACGAATAAAAATACCTTCTGCAACTAAAGTTTTTCCTGTTGCAGGTCCTCCCATGAAACTCCCTAAATTCTTCATAGAATTCTCAAAGCGAACCGTTACAAATTCGCCTTCTGCGTATACTTGCAAAAATTCCATTTTCATATCACGCATCGCAAGATAAAGATCTTGCATAGACCCCATGTATTCATCCTTATTCAGATGCAGACGATCGCCATCATAAACAAATTCTGTGGCTAAAAATGAATCCAGTTTATCCCAGTCGCCATTCATGATGGATTTGGAAACCTCTAATGCAATTTCTTTATTTTGTTCCAGTAACGGATCACTGGAGGTATAGCTAGCTGGTTCATTTTTTACTGAAAAAACGTAGGGCTTTTGTGATGATGAACACGCTGCAACAACCCCAATAACAACGATTGTGATTATTAAGCATTTTAATAGTTTCATTTTAAGTTCCTTATTTTAAAAGTTAAAATTTTGACTTTCTGTCGTGAATTTGAAGCCGCATCTTCCTGTTGTTATCATTCAGTTCATCAATAAGACATCCCTTCTTCATAAATTCGCATAGCTATGATCGTATCAAATACTAGAAAAAGGGTATCCATAGGGGTTTCCTTGCGGAGAACCCTATGGATTCATATCAGGATGGTAACCTTAGTCACCAAAAAGCGCGTCGTTCGGCACGGGAACAACCTTCATATCAGTTGCATACTGAGCATAAAGTTTTTTCAACTCAGCGTATTTAGCAACAACATCCGAGTCCATAGAGTTGGAAAGATCATTCAGTTCAAACGGATCATCCTTCAAATTATAAAGATAAAAGTGTTCAACTCCTCTTTCCTGAGAGAGCGTCCAATCACCTTTGCGCACACCTTTAACACCATCCAATTCCCAGAAGAGTTGACGATCGGGATCACAGGTTGATGAACCATCAAAGATACCGGCCATTGAAACACCCAACATCGGAGGATTAGGATTTCCGTTATAGGTATCAGGATAGTCAATGTCCGACATATCTAAAATAGTTGGTGCTATATCCATAATCGAACGGATGCAGTTATCTTTATTGCCTTTATTAGTTGCTTTGGGATAGTGGATAATAGCCGGGGTACGGATGCCACCGTCAAAAGTTGACCCTTTATGGTTATTAAACGGTGTATTGGCGACCTGCGACCATCCTAACCCATAACCGATATAGGAGCTGCCCGATCCCATATTATCGTAGTTTTCGTCACCGGTAAAATGGGTTGTACGAAATTTCACGGTATCTGGTGTTCCTGATAACATATAAGCCGCACCATTATCAGAGGCGATCAAAAACACGGTGTTTTCATATTCACCGATATCTTTGAGGTGTTGAAGCAAACGCCCGATATCTTTATCCAACATTCCGATCAGGCCCGCATAAATCGCCATCTTTTTAGCTTCAACCTTTTTTTGTTCATCAGCCAAATCATCCCAGGCCGTCACACCTTTCCATCGAGGAGGCAATATGGCATCTTTAGGAACCATACCTTTGGCCTTCAGATTTTCAAACCGTTGTGCTCGAATAACATCCCAGCCTTTCTCGTAGATCGGCAGATACGGCGCTATCATATCTGAGGGTGCCTGCAATGGAAAATGAGGAGCAATGTGCGCAATATTCAGATAGAATGGTTTGCTCTTATCCCGATTGGCTAACATCTCAATCGCCTTATCCGTATAATAGGTGGTGGAAAAAGCGTTGGGAGGAAAGCCCCCTTTAGGAATTTCTTTTCCACTTTTATTATAAATGGTGTCACGTTTCAGGCGCTTATAAACAGCAGGCGGATGAGTCGTAATATTTTCACCCTGATCATTGGAGAGAAAATGGGTATCTCCTCCTAAGATGAGTAAGCCATCGGTCTGATCAAAACCCCTGTCATGGGCATAAAGGCCTTCTCCTTCTCCCAAATCCCATTTGCCGGTCATTATGGTGTGGTAGCCATTACTCTGAAGCACTTCAGGAAAGGGTAGTGCGTTTTTATTCAAATAACCGTCATAATTGGGCTGACCTTTCTGCATTGGGCGACTTTTCATATAACCGGCCATATTTCCCACACCGACTTGATGATTATCCTTGCCAGTAAAAAATAAGGCACGGGATGGCGTTGAGGTGGGAGCCGCATAGAAATTGGTGAGCATCGTACCTTGTGCCGCAATTGCGTCAAGGTTAGGCGTTAAAATTTCGCTCCCAAAATTATACATATCAGAAAACCCCATGTCATCAATTATGATAGTGATAAAATTAGGCTTCTTGACCTTTGATATTTGGACTGTTTCACCTGAGTCAAGCACAGTTTTAGAAGCAGTCGTACAGGCAACAAGAGTTGATGTCGCCAATACTGCTAATAGTTTTTTGGTAACGTTTTTCATCATTAATTCATCCATAGATTTCCTCTCTGTCTCTATTATAATAGTTTCCTAAAGATGTTGACATATGACTGAGTATTTTTATGAAATTTGTCTGAAACTCCAGCCCCTCCTCCCGGCATCTCTCAATGGGTTGAAGCACTGGATGATAGAGTAGTCCACGATATTTGATATCCTTGTTTCGCGGTCATTTCATCAAGGGCATAAAAAGCAGATGATTCTACTTCCTTCAAGTATAGCCATCATTCATAAATGTCAAACAGTTTTTTTCTGTGATTCTGAATGTTTTTTTTGAATAAATAAGCTATAGACGTTCATTTAAAAACTTATCCAGACCACTATCTTAATTCTTTGTAGCAACGATGACCGCGACAAAAGGGCGGACAGATTCATTGATGACTTCGATTTTAGTAAAGCCGGTCTTGGTTAGCCATCTCTGATAATCGGTTACAGGATATGCCATTCCCTGGCCGCTGGCCAAAACCGAAAAATATAGCGACATCGATGCCGCAGAAAGAGGCATTGTTTCTTCCGCATTGCTGGTTATCGTATGAATCAAAAGTTTTCCACCAGGCCTTAAGGCTTCATAGGCTTTATGAAGTAAACGTAAAATTTTATCTTCCGAAAAAATAGTCAATAAAGCCGCATATAAAATACCGTCAATATGGGAGGGATAAGCATCGGTAAACATATCTCCGGAGATGACCTCGATTCGACCGGAAAAACCTTTGTCCTGAATGTTCATTTTTGCCTTTGCGCATACTGTCGGCAAATCAAAGACCGTGGCTTTAAGTAGGGGGTATTGCCCGCATAAAAAAATGAGGGTATCGGCCATTCCACCCCCGACATCCAGCAGGTGGGTGATATTTTTACCATGGTCTCCCAGCACTTTTGCTAAAAATGGCAACTGATTTGCCTCTGCCTTTTGGGTTCTCCGTTTTTGAAAAAGAGCTTCTAATTCAGGATAGAGACTCAATCTTTCATATAAAGTCTCCCCTTCCCCGACAAGGGTCTTGAGCCCTGCATTCCTACCGGTTTTAAGACTTTCTGTTAAATAGGTAAATGCGGGATAAATTATTTTTTTGGCAAATTCAGCCTGCAATTTCAGGCCTTCATATTCGATGCCCTGGGGAATCGCCTTGCTGTTGGAATAACTGCTATCGGTGTTTCTTATTAATAAATTATTAGCACAGCAACTAAACAATAAGATGCGCACCGAATGATCGGGAAATTTTAAGTATTCCTGTATCTCAGTAAAAGTTCTCGATTTGCTTTTGGCCTGATCAATAAAAGGGAACAAATCCAATTCAGTACAGGTTGCCAGGATCTGAAATCCAACGAATCCCCATTTAAGCTGTTCTATTTTAGGCAGATCATTTTGAGGCATAAATTACCTTTCATTTTATGATGATGATATTGGGAAATAATAGGTTTGAAATCATATTCAACCTTTTATCGGATAAACTTTGACATTTGCAGCCCAAATTTGAGGGAACGCCAAAATCAAGGATGTTGTTGTTATGTCACACCTATCAGGACATCCCAATCATCCAGGATCACCTGATTTTTGAATATACTCCTGGCAAAGGATGACGAAATAAGAGTATCCTGTAAAAGACAAGAACTCTCTAAGGAACGTCTATAACTCATGAGCTCCTTAGAATACATACCCAAAGTATTCAAAATCTTTATGAAAACGTTTAAAGATCAATGATTTGGTGAAATCATTGTAGTACTTTCGATAATTGTCTCTACTAGTCGTTCTATTAATATGAGAAAGTGAGCCTTCGAAACCAATGGCCTTCGCTAAATCATCAAAATCATGGGTTAGATTTTCAAATTTAAGGACTCTATCCACAAGGATGAGTTTTGAGTCTGAAATATAATCCAGTTGGTTAGTATAAAATCTTTTAAAGAACCCACTTGCATGATTTTCGGGCAGGTTCACAAACTCATCAAAATTTTTCGCGATTTTATTGACCTCATTCGCCACCTGATCTCCGACCACTTTGTCTGGCATAATAATTCCATCTTTTCCATAGCCATCCTTGAACATAAAATACCAAGATAATATTCTGTCGTAGGGATTTCTAACCACACAGAATTTTGTGTAGTTTTTGAAAATTTCATCATCAAGGGCCGCTTTAATATCTAAAATTGAACTATGCCTGATTAGTTTTTTTGAAGACGCCGTTGATATGGATTCTAGCAAATTCGGATCAAATTCCCGGAACGCCTTTTGAATAGAGTTGCCCCCGGTTCTTTGAATATGAACAAATATGACTTTATACTTATGAGAAATTAACATGATTTTGCATGGGCTATACAGTGAAGTAAACTATTTTGTGTGAAGTTAAAAAGGACTTAAAGAGTAAAGTACTTTCCTCAAAGACCCAATGACTCAACAACAGGGCCTCATTTTAATAATTTATCAGATCAATATTTGTGATTCTATAACAGGTGGCTTAGACTGTTTTAACAAGGGTAACATCGTATTGCCCAAGCCGAAAGCTAACCCCGTCATATTTAAGATAACAGTGGAGGCGATACCAAACCCGAATAAAAAGGCCCCACTTACGCCAATAATCGCGGGAGTCAACAGAATTTTAAAGGTCGTATTCATATTAGCATTGAAAGCATCAGCCAGCTCAAACAATAAGTTAAGATGATTTAAGCCTTTATCCATTAAAATAATTTGCGCCGTATCGATAGCAATCGCGGAAGCACCACTCAAAGACACAGAGACTTGCGATTTTTTGAGTGCGATCGAATCATTGATGCCATCTCCCACATAACAAATAAAATGACCTTGTTGTTGCAATTTCTCAATAATATTCGCTTTTTCTTCTGGCAACGTTTCCGCATAATATGAATCGATGCCAAGATCCTCCGCTAATTTTTTCGTTGGGATCTCATTATCTCCGGAAATCATAATAGTGGTTTTGATTTTGGAGCGTTGTTTTAACAGGCGGATCATGTTTTTTGCTTCTGAACGCACGGTCGGTATCAATTCAATCGAACCAACGACCTGCTGATCAACGGCGATCAGGATGAGCGTGTTTCCTTCTTCATGAGAACGTTGTTCTTGCTGTCTGATGGAAACCGGGATCGTCATACCTTCCACTTTCATAAAACGAGTACTTCCGACATGGATGGTTTGTCCCTCTATTTCAACAATGAGTCCATAACCTATTTTATACTCACTGTCATCGATAAGGGGGACATTTAATTGACGATTTTTCGCTTCTTGTTGAATCGCTTTAGCAAGAGGGTGGCTCTGTTTATGTTCAGCCGCCGCCGCATAAGTCAGGACTTGGTGTTCGGTATAATGCGCACAACAGTGAATAGCTCCTACGTGCGGTTGTTCCTCTGTCAAGGTGCCGGTTTTATCAAAAACGATGGTATCTACTTGATCCAGCAATTCTAAAGAACGTCCATCCTTAACAAGAATTCCTTGCCTGGAAGCCAAATTGAGATGGTTCATAATACTCAGCGGAGCAAGAATCATTATCTTGTTTTTAGGGTGAGTGTTCAGAACGGCTAAAGCGCTAGTAAAACCCAAAATTGGTACCGCGAAACAACCGGCAACCATGGCAGGCTTCACTAAATGCTCAGAGAAACTTTCCGCGCGTAATTGCGTGGTTGACTTAAAACTCACTGTACTATTCAAGATTTTTGTGATTTTGGCGACAGTACTTTCTTCACCTGTTTTTTCCACTTTAACATGAATTTTTCCTGATAAAATCACGGTTGAAGCAAACACTTCGTCACCAACACCTCTTTCTATAGGTCTTGCCTCACCGGTTAAAATATGCTGATCAATACTGGCCATGCCTTCGATAACCGTCCCATCTGCGGGAATAGTTTCTCCCGCACTAACCACCACCAAATCCTCCACTTGCAGTTCCTTAAAAGGAATACTAACTTCAACGCCTTTCACCAGAATCCAAACATTCTCAATCTTTTGTTCAAACACATCAAACAGTTGTTTTTTAGACGTTTGAGCCATTCGTTCGGTAAGTCGCGTGGCCAGGGCCAGGAATACAATAAGTAAGCTGGCGATAAAAAAATGACCCAGGATCATAACCCCTGTAATGGTAATACTCACTAGCGTACTAACGCTGATTTTACCTTTTTTAAGCTGTAAAAAGGCCGCCTTATAAACATCCTTACTCGAATAGAGAATGAAAGGAACACTGAGTAGAAAAAAAGGATGATAAATAAACCCAGCCACAGAAAAGGCGAGTGCTGTCGAAACCGAAATCATTTCGCGTTTACTCTTTTTTTTATAAACTTCTAACTTGTTAGCATCGGATTCCGTATTCCGCTCAAACATTTGAGACATTTTATTTTCTATGGCACTTAAAGCTTTATCGTCGTCGTTTTTAAGCGGCAGAGACGAGTTGCCCTTTTCAGTCCCCTTATTCAATTCTTTATAACCAATATATAGAACACTACCTAAAACCAATGCTGAGAGAATCATGCTATTTCCTCTATAATTGAAGTGTTATCCTTCTTTGTCAATTATGCTAATCAGTTTTTCTCTGTCAACTTTGCCGTTGGGTAGCCACAGTAAGGCATTGATAACAACGATCCCATCGGAACGGCAAGCATGGGCAAGAGCTGAAAGAGTTCTCCGTACATCCTTTTCTTTACTTTCATTAATTTCTTCTTGCTTGAGGTTCACAGCCAAAGAGAGCATCCCGATGCGTTGCAAAGCGCGGCACAAAGTTCCTTCAATCGCTCCATACTTGCTGACCAACTTTTTACAAAAATTTGGTCGGAATCTTATGCTCAATATCCAAGAATGTCAATGGCCTTAGTTAAAAGCATCCTTGCAGTAGACTATTTTAGTCTTCTCAGGATGTAGTTTCAGTTTGCATTCAGTGAGCCGATCCTCGATGGCTTTCCATAGCTTTTGAGCTTCCGCTTCGTTTCGGCAGTGTGCCACCATGTCATCAGCGTACCTCTCAAAGGGATGCTCCGGGTAATTCCTTTGCATCCAATCATCCAGGGCATAATGCAGAAACACATTCGA
This sequence comes from Deltaproteobacteria bacterium TL4, assembly GCA_051382335.1. Classification (GTDB taxonomy): domain Bacteria; phylum SAR324; class SAR324; order SAR324; family NAC60-12; genus JBBCAX01. Next base: position 4,670 of record JBBCAX010000302.1, on the reverse strand, counting down.
GATCAAGGGTGAAATAACTGACCCTTGAGGGGTCCCCTTGTCCCTATCTACCAGGACTCCATCTACTTGTTGAACGGGAGCTTTAAGCCATCGTTCAATATAGCGTAAAATCCACTTGCAGTCTGTGTACTGGCTAATGAGTCGCAGGGTCAGTTCATGATCCAGATTGTCGAAAAATCCCTGTATATCCAAATCCAGCACATAGTCATAACGCCAACATCTTTGTTGGGCAAGGCAAGGCCTACGGCTTCCACTGCGGATTTTCCAGGTCGGTATCCGTATGCGTCTGTATGAAAATAAGGCTCCACATTCGGCTCCAGATACAATTTAACAACCATCTGAGCAATTCGATCCGAAACGGTGGGAATTCCTAACTTACGTGTGGTTTTTCCATCATTTTTTGGGATCTCTACCATGCGTACTGGTGGAGGGAAATAGCTTCCAGAGGACATACGATTCCAAAGCTTATAGAGATTGTCTTTCGGCACAGATCCGGACTTGCGCTACTAACGCATCCGGCTCCTGCTTCGAGTCAGACGAACAGACGTTGATTCGGATACGGGTGAGTGATTCTTACCGAAGGAATGTGAAGTCTAACCAGAACTGTGAAGTGGTCCCAGTTCAACCTTAAGAGATTATTGAACTGAAGCTTGGGTTCCCGTTTCGCTGCAGCGCGTATCCTGCTTAAACCACTCTCTGATTTTTCCGGTCCCTGAGTCCCAGACACAGGAGGGCAAGCCGAATTCCTCTTAGCCAAGTCCCTTTGCTCCACAAACTCCGCTGATTTCTTTTGTATCCTTAGTTTCTTTCTACAAATTGATTTCGTTGTTCGCCTGCTTCATCACTCCTATGGACTTGTCCGACTTCCTGAAAACGTAAAGGCCGGGGTTATTGATTAATTTTCCCAGCCCGACTGCCCTTGAAACGTTGACAGTCGTTTTCAGGATCTCCCAGGTTTTGGTCAAGAAACTTCCTCACAGGCATCGGGTCTATGACTCCGCCTGGTCCAACCGCGGCTCGCCTTAACGCCTTTGGTTGATATGGCCTTCCCCTTCAGCCAACAAGGTCAGCACCTGGAATTTTGATTTCGAAGCTCGATACCGAGCCTAGGCACTCCCCTGTCAACGCTTAACACCTACCCTTACGGATAAGCTGCCCATGACTCGGGGTCTCGGCGGGACGCTACTGCCTTACCGAGTAAGAGACTTTCACTCTCTATTTCTTGCCAGCTTCGCCTGGCGCACTGGTTGTCCTGTTTTTCTCCGGATAATTGTCTCCGTTCTTGAAGTTTGAAGGATTATTGCCCATCACCTTTTGCCACTGGCCTTGAGTTACTTCCGTTTTGCCGAGGTAAAAATCATCGAGACAAACCTTATGCACGGGCTTTTCGTCACTTCCTCCTTCTCCAAAGATGTCACCCATCTGGAAGCAGCCGCCTTTGACCAGGACAAAATCTCCAGACGCTTGTTCTTTGAGTTCGAGTTCCAGCGTCAAGGTTTGTCCATCCTTGAGCGTGATGGATTCCTTGCCCGCTTTGCCGTCCTTGCGGACTTCAATCTCATGCGCTCCGACGGCAAGCGTTAGTTGCGCCGGAACTTCGCCCTGATCCGTGCCATCCACAAACACCCGCGCTCCTTCCTCATACGGCTTCGAGGAAACCATCACGAAGCCTTCCAGCTTCCGCAAGGTCGCGTCTGTGGCGCTGATCGTCTGTTTTTTGTTCCGTGCCACGCTCACCTTGAATTCCAGCGGGGCGTAGCCCTCTTTCGAGAGTTTGAATTGGTAGTCACCGGGTTCCAGGCGCAGCGTGGTGGGAGTCGTCAGGTTGGTGTTTGTAGTGGCAGCCGTGCTGCTGGCAGTCTGAGAATTTCTATCTATTACTGTTTCCTGTGACGCTGACTTTGCTGGTGAAGGAGTTTGGGGAGCACAGCCAAAAATAAAAAAGCAGATCAGCCCTGTGAAGAGCGGGTTTTTCAACATGAAGTCCTCCTCTTTAAAAAGTTTTAGATCCCAGTTCGTAGTTCCGCCTTCAGGCGGTTAATAATCACATCAATCAATATCCCATTTCTCTCCGTACCCCAGTACCGGATAAGATCGCCAAATTTCCTCAGCTTTTGCATGTCCTATCTCTTCAAGAAACGACTTTGCGCTCGAAAACGGCCAATCCTGCCATTTTGCCACATATCCATGTTTTACGGCATTATGATTCACATAATTTAATGTCGCGAAAAAATGATCATCGGATCGAATGAAGCGATCTGTGCTCCGATACCATACCTTTCGTCCTCTTTGAGCGTCTTCGCCATTCCATCGGAAGGATGACCTTCCATGAAACTGTCCCAGTTCACCTAAGAGTTTCTTAATTTGTCCGGTTTGTACCAAGAGATGATAATGATTAGGCAAAATACACCAGGCAAACACTTTCGATGACCAGCTATGACTAACTTGCAACACACTTGATTCACATTCCAGCATTCGATGACGATTTTTCCCTATGATCGGACTATGTTCATAACAGGAGGCGGTAATGATAAACGTCATTTCTCCTTCTTGTTTCCAATGAGGAGGTGAATGCCAAGGCACCTCTTTTTTCTGTCGTAATGTCAGAATTTCTTGTCGTTCGATCTCTGACATTTTTCGCCAGTCATACATCTTAAATTCCTTTAGAAACCGCCTAAAGGCGGAACTACAAACTTGTCGCAATCCATTTCATTTCAATGCTTGTGAATCTAAACGAATCACCTCAATTTTTGCTCCAATGGGTACGGATTCAATTCTCACTTCTCCGAAATTCGCTTCCAGTGTGAAGGACTGTTGGTGACTGCCTTCGTCCTTGATTTCGATCCGCTGGTTTTCAACAGGCAGATACATCGACTTGCGCACACTCAGCAGATACACCCCAGAGAGCAGATACTCATTCGTGTATGGCGTCTCACCCACTTTCTCCCCCGCCAGAAATACTTCTGCTTCCGAAGGGGTGCTGCTCACCGTCAGCGTCCCGAATTTCGGTTTCAGCGTGAAGGAATGCCGATGCTGTCCTTCATTCTCAATCACGATCCGTTGGTTCTCCAACGGGTGATACAGGGGTTTGCGCAGACTGAACTGATAGCTCCCGGCAAGCCCCCTTGACCCCCTTTTTCTTTTTCCCACTGACTCGGAGTTGGGAACCCTCCGACCTCCTCTCCTCTCCGCTCGTCCCTCGCTCCGTTCCGTTCCGGCGCGGACGCTTCCCAACTCCTCTCTGCCTGAATCTGCCCTCCTACTGACCTGGGGAGAAGGCGAACCGAAACCCGAAGTAGTGGTACCGGCAGTCGGGCGAGTCGTAGTAACGATTCGCCGAACGCGAGTACCCGGCGAAGTAGTACCAACTGCCGCCGCGGTAGACACGGTACGAGCCATTGGACGGTCCACGGGGGTTCGTTGAAGGACTTTGTGAGTAATAATTTTCACCGTACCAATCCTGAACCCATTCCCAAACATTTCCGGTCATGTCATACAAACCCAAGCCATTCGGCGCTTTCGTTCCCACCGCATGGGTTTGATTTCCGGAGTTGCCATCGTACCACGCCACCCCGTCAATTGAGTCGCTGCCAGAGTAGCGTTCCCTTTTTCCTCCGCTCCGGGAGGCGTATTCCCATTCCGCTTCCGTCGGCAAGCGGTACTTCCCGCCCTGCTGATTCAGCCGTTGCAGAAAAATCTGAATATCATTCCAACTCACTTGCTCCACCGGATAATTGTCTCCGTTCTTGAAGTTTGAAGGATTATTGCCCATCACCTTTTGCCACTGGCCTTGAGTTACTTCCGTTTTGCCGAGGTAAAAATCATCGAGACAAACCTTATGCACGGGCTTTTCGTCACTTCCTCCTTCTCCAAAGATGTCACCCATCTGGAAGCAGCCGCCTTTGACCAGGACAAAATCTCCAGACGCTTGTTCCTTGAGTTCCAATTCCAGCGTCAAGGTTTGTCCATCCTTGAGCGTGATCGTTTCCTTGCCTGCTTTGCCGTCCTGGCGGACCTCAATCTCATGCGCTCCGGCGGCAAGCGTCAGTTGGGCGGGAACTTCGCCTTGATCCTCCCCATCCACAAAGACACTGGCCCCTTCGATGTATGGTTTGGAAGACACCATCACGAAGCCTTCCAGCTTCCTGAGCGTGGCCTCTGTGGCAGAGATCATCTGTTTTTTATTCCGTGCCACGCTCACCTTGAATTCCAGCGGGGCGTAGCCGTCTTTTCTGAGTTTGAACTGATAATCACCGGGTTCCAGGCGCAGGGTCGCGGGAGAGGTCTCGGTAGCCCCGCGTTTCGCCGCGGGGGAGTTGTCCGTCTCACATTTTGTCGCGCCGCCGCTCTCTTTCCCCGTGACGAAACACGGGGCTACCACAATTTGTGTGCCTCGCGGTTCCGCCTCAACACGAATTTCACCAAAGTTGGGGTCCAGTGTGAACGACTGCTGGAGTTTCCCCTCGTCCTCAATCACGACCCTTTGGTTTTCCACCGGCAGATACAACGCCTTGCGGACACTCAGCAGATAAACTCCTGAGAGCAGATGATCATTAGACATTATGCCGATTTTACACTACCTGAATTTCCATTGCCTTCCAAGGTCGAAACTTCAATCTAAAGTTGTGTAGCCCACAGGCAATTTCCATGATTCTATCTTTGAATCCTTT
>JBBCAX010000301.1:0-3406 GCA_051382335.1 Deltaproteobacteria bacterium TL4 | reverse complement strand
CAAAACGTAAAGAGAACGCGCAGTCAGCATTAGATGAATTAAAAAAGGCTCTGGTTGATAAACTCCCACAGCCAATCAAAAAATCATGAATTGCCGTTTTTACTAGCGAAACTTATGGGACAGGGTAGTAGTAGTTTAAGGAGCAATATGGAAGTAAATAGTAAAATCGAATTAACCTATAAAGTTCAGTCAAAGGACTTGGCAAAAGCGTTGTCGATGGATCCCACAGACGATTTTCCGGATGTTTTTGCAACCTCAAGAATGATTGCCTTAATGGAATTAGCCGCCTCACGTCTCATGAAACCTGCGTTGTCAGAAAACGAATTGTCCGTTGGTGTGAACGTCAATGTAACGCATTGTGCCGCGACACCGAACAATGAAGAAGTGAGGGCTGTCGCCACTTATAAAGGAAGAGATGGCAAATTGTATCAATTTGAAGTTGAGTTGTTTGACAAAGGAGGCAAGGCTGGAAGTGGCACACACACGCGTGCCATTGTTGAAACAGAGCGTTTGGTACAAGGTGCGAAAGACAGAGTGAAGTCAACATCAATGAACAGGAAATAATGACTATGCCTAAAATCGAGCAGGTCCTGCGGGATGAAACTGCCGCAAGTTGAAGTACATAGTTATGGCTGTATTCACATTGTTGAAGGTGAAAAACTTGTCGGAATTTTTACTGAAGGTGATGTGTTACACAAAGTTGTGGACAAAGTGAAAACCGCAGAAAATTTGCCAATTTCCCAGTTTATGACATCCAATTCCGTAACCTTGGATCTTGAGGACTCTATCGCCTTGGCATTTCATCAAATGTCCGTCTCAGGACTTCATCACCTCCCTGTCCTAAAACGAGGTAAGCCCCTTGGTTTTGTTTCGTCAAGAAGGCTTTTAGCGTATTTCGGTGGGCCTTTGGATCTATCGACTTAAAAACGATTCATGGAGTGAAGACAAAGATGGGATTAGATGAGCGTTATCATAAAGAATGGGCCTATATCTCCCGTTATGTGCGGGAGTGTTTCAATTTTCATTGTGCCAAATGTGGAGAAGAGTGTTTGGATTACAATCTGCCTGAAAAACGGTTGCAGGTTCATCACATTGATGAATGTCCACAGAACAATGAGATTGAAAATCTGATTCCCCTTTGTGCTCCATGCCATCTTCAAATTGAATCAGAAGCTCGTCTACATGCGCCTTATCATAAGCAACAATGTGAGATGTTTGAGAATGATACTTATATGACCCGTATGAAACAAATGCGGAAAGAGGCCCTAGAAGAATTTGGTAATCCACAACATTCTTCCCCTTCCAAAATTTCTACTGAAGACTACGAACTTCAGGAAATTAACGACGAAATCAATGATTATTACACTCGATAAATGCTTGCTGAGTTTATTATTTTTTCTTTATGCTAACAGAACGACCTATTAAAATCCTACTTTTGAATGCCCTTTGAGCATTGCCATTCAATGATGAATTTGTTAATCCTTAAAATAGATACTGTTCCAACACCATTGCAAGATAATCTCCCACTGGAAGAACAATGCGATATTTATGGTCTTACCTTGTTTTGGTCACTACGCTTTCGAGCATGAATGGCTTTCAAACTTCAAAACCCCAGGCATCTGTTGCCTTTTTTGGCGAGGTTTCAGAAGTTCAACGGCAAATCATTTTTAATCGTTTTTTAGAAAATGTTTTTCCTCAAACACACACAGAGTGATATGAATCTCTATTTGGCGGTCGCGATTTTATTCGGGATCGGATTAGTTTTTGTGTTCATGGCGTTACAGGGATTAAGAACCGGTATGATCCGCGCTGGAAACGCAGGTCTTGTTCCTTATCGGCCCACACGAAAAGAAAATCCTTTTGGTTTTTATTTTTATGTAGGTGTCTACTTTTTCTTTGGAGGATGGTGTCTCATGTACGGAATTCTCATTGCGTTGGGATACGTAAACCCGATCCCTTTAAAATAATTCAAAGGGCGTCGACTTCAGTGAAGTTGCAACCATTAACGAGGGAACTCTAATTAAATCAAATAGTAACTGGGGCACCTTTCAAAAACCGGCAAAAGTAGTTGACAGTTCGTTAGGTTAAACTTAGCTGTTGAGTAAAAATCAGGCAAAATTCGACTGTCGAAATTCAATTGGCAATAGACGATGAAAATCATCAACTTTTCAATCTATTTAAGCTACCAGTTTCTTAAAATCTGTATAATCTGGCTCCAATACAAGTAAATTTCCGGAGCGTTCTTGTAATTTAGAATTCAGTTGAGTAAAAGGGATCACGTTATCCCTTTTAGCATCAACGTCAGAATTGCCTACCGTTTGGATTAACAGATCACACCAATGATCTGTTAATTTTTCTCCTGTCAAGAGTTCAATGGGAGCATTCCCTTTGCGCTTACCGCTTTTATAAGGACGGTGATTATGATAAAACATAATCAAGTTTAGAGCTTCTTGGGTGATTTGTCCTTTGGAATTATTGAGATAAGGTCTGATTATAGAATTGACCATCTCAATTAAAGAGGAAGCTTGTACAATGGAGTCCAGCTTATCGAAAACCAAAGTTTTAGCGTTCTGAAGGTCTTTGTTAAGGACGCCTTCAGCGATATCGAGCCAGAAATCCCTTTCGTTCTGATGATAACGCCTTTGCCTGGATTTGGATTGATGAGAAAAATGCTCATGATGCCAAGCCTGGTAGAGATATTCCAGGGTGTTTTCTTCAATCTTTTTGAGCAGTTCCACCTTGATTTGATCTAACTGTTCAAAAGGAACGAGGATCTCATCGAGATGCTTTTTGAGGGAGGTAACAATCCCTTTGATCCCGACATGATCCACCTCTTCGATCATGGATAAAATGGCTTCGAGTTGAGGTTTGACTTCCGATTTCGACTTCAATCCATGAGGAGAGCACAATTGCAAGAGTTCACGGAGTTCCTGAGTCAGATAGGATAGTTGATCATAAACCTCCACCGCGTGTTTACAGGCTTTCACCGCAGTTTCATACTGAGGCGTTTTTCCAGATTCGCCTCACTCTTGGCGTTTCCAAATTTTCGCATTGCTTCGCTTTCATTCGTGATTAGTCCATAAGCTTTTCTTTCAAGTTGAGACTGGAGTTTAAAAAGATCTCGAAATTCATGGAAATAATCACAGACCCAAAGAGCTGCCTCAAAAGCGGCGTGAAAGCCATTGACCAAGCCAAGTCCCCGATCACTGGCCCATGCCCAGCGTGACAAAGCGGTGATCTTCCAAAGCTTCAAAGTGCTTTTTCCAGGTATCCGCCGAGCGGTCAGAGGCTAACTCAATTTTAAGAATGGCAGTACTTTGGGCATCAATCGTCACTAAAAGAGGGCTATTGATCGCAAAAATCTCATCGCTGAGATAAAAAACAAATTTTTCCAATGGCATGGAAA
>JBBCAX010000300.1:0-1050 GCA_051382335.1 Deltaproteobacteria bacterium TL4 | reverse complement strand
CACATTTCGATTAAGGAGAGTCACTGACATTTTCGCTGAACATATTTACTGACATTTTCCCTGGACAACAACAGCCACTAGATATGAATTTGTAGAAGTGTGTAAATCTATTCCTTTAAAATCTATAGAGTTTGGACACTGGAATTTGTACACAATAATTAACTGAAGAAGACATGAAATCTACCCTCATCCACAGGATTAATGAATTTGTAAATCAGCTTGGTATAAATGGATCCCCTTTAATTAACACCTCGTCCAATGAAATGTGAATTTTTGTAGTTTTCCAACCAAACATAAACAATTCCCGCTATTTTTTGGAGAGGAGATTAATTATGAAGTCTTGTGAAGGACAACTTGGCCGTGTTTTCGTTATACGGCTTGAGGATGGTGATGTCTTGCCCGATTGTATAGAGCGTTTTGCTGAGAATCAGGGAGTGTCTGTCGGACACGTCATTATTGTTGGTGGGATCAAAGAAGGAACAATTGTGGTAGGTCCGCGGAATTCAGTAGAAATGCCTCCAAAGCCAGTACTATTCCCGATTGATGAAGTACACGAGATATCAGGAGTAGGGATAATTGCTCCTGATAAAGACGGTAAGCCAACCCTGCATATTCATGCCGCTCTTGGAAGAGCAGGGAGAACAGTAAGTGGATGTTTGAGACACGGGGTAACCACATGGCTTGTTGGAGAGGTAATACTTTACGAAATCATAGGTGCCAGAGTGGCACGCATTAAGGACAATCACACTAACTTCGATCTTTTGCAACCAGGCATAAGTCCCAACAACAGCGTCGATACATTCAAGTCTATTCGAAAGGACGCTATCTGAAATTTCACATCGATAGTTGACTTACGATTTTTGATGAAAATTGTAGTATGAAATTGTATTTGTGATAAAGTGAGTTTATAGGAAATGAACGCTTTCTTTGTTATTATTGCGAAGATAATATTCATTGGATGGTGATGACTGTTGTCTATTTTGACACGCTTAACTCTGCGTAAAAAGGTTTTTCTGCTAGCACTGCCCGGACTGCTCCTGGGGGTAGGAG
>JBBCAX010000299.1:0-9134 GCA_051382335.1 Deltaproteobacteria bacterium TL4 | reverse complement strand
AATGTTATCTAAACCCAAAAAGTTTGTTTCAAACATACATTCTGACCTGGTTGTATTTCTTTAATTCTCTTTATATATCAGCTAGATAATCAATAATCCATGACCACGGGAAATATCGAAGAGCCAACGTTGGATGCTTCGGTAACTTCCTCCCTTCCCACTCCAGCGACTCAAATTCAACATGTTCGCTTGGTTGCGACAAGATAGCATGGCACAGACTACAACAGAAAACTGTCTGATTAAAGAACTTGATAATATCTGATCTAAGCATGATAAATAGGTACTGATCTCGAACATGGGGAACTCCTCCTAAAAAGTTTGTTTTGTTTGTACACAAACAGACTATTAGATTGTTCCTCATGTTTCAGGTCATTTCTGATTTTTTTGTTTTACACTGCTACAAATTTGGCGAAGGTATTGTTATAGACGTTCATTTAAATAAATTCCTTTGAGTCTAACCTAGACTGTGGAGTGCCAAAGCTTGCTTTGGTCAAATCCCAAGAAAGGCAATCGCCTTTCTGGCCAAAGCAAGCTTTGACACTCCTGAAACAGCGTTGTTTAAACGGCTCACGCAACAGGATGAGTTTTCTGAATCTATTTAATGAACATCTATAGCTTATTAGCAAACCATATTTAAGAACCTTAAGAAACGCTAAGACCAACGTGTTTTTACGAAAACATCCCATGTGCCTTAATGCAATGCTGGTAATTTCATCTCCTTCGTTTGTCTCATCATGGCCTTCATGTTTTGGAGTCCGGTTCCCCAACGCCTAGGTGGCTGTCCGAGAATGGATGTAGGGTGTGCTTAAGCGAAGCGAGCGCACCAGAAAGCTCAACTTCTATTCTCGGACAGTCTCCTCGGTCAGTTGCTTTGGCAGCAATGATCAACTTGAGTAAAGGCAAGGAACTAAACTCCTTTGACCAGGTTAGTAAAAATTTCGGCTGTCAACTTCAACTGCATCTTTTTGTGTACGCCCAGCACGTGTGTGATCTGATGGGGTGAAAGTCCCCTATAGAAAAGCCACTGGCTTTCAATGCTATGGAACCGATCATGCGGTACTGGCGGGAAACCAGCCAGCGAAGAAAGCGTTTCTCTGTGTTCTCTACACCCTCTGCGTTAAAAGGGGAAGTTATTTAATTCTTGTTTCTATGCAAATAGTCAAGGATCTTGACCATTAAACTGTTTATTGAGCTGTATTGTTCTTGTTGGGCAGATAAAATCTCTGCTTCTGTTTGGACATACTCACCCCCAACCAATTCATCCCTGCAATTGTCTATAATCGCCTTTGTTAAACTCAAGGTTGTTTCAAGGTGAAACTGAAGGCCGATAACATTTGTGCCAATTTGGAAGGCTTGATTCTTACAGCCGTTACTTTCTGCGATAGGAACTGCCCCTGATGGCAAACTAAACGTTTCACCATGCCAGTGAAAAACTTCTGCTTTTTCAGGAAACTGAAAAGCTGAATTATTTGGTGATTTTACCGCATGAACTGGAAACCAGCCAATTTCCTTTACCGAATTAGGAAATACCTCACCTCCCATTGAATTTGCTATGAGTTGCGCACCCAAGCAAATACCCAAGGTAGGCTTTCCGACCTCGATAACACTTTTTATGAATTTCTTTTCGTTTACTAGCCAAGGATACTTTTGATCGTCATTAACACTCATGGGACCTCCCATGATCACTAACAAATCAATTTCTTCCAACTCAGGTAGTTCTGTCGATTCATAAAACTGTGTGCTAGTTATTTCATAACCAGTATCTCGAAGCCAAGTTTCAATACTACCGAGACCTTCAAAAGGCACATGTTGTAAGTAATGTGCGCGCATTTCCTCTCCTTTTATGGCTAACGTCTAAATGAGATGTTTGAAAGGGAATACTGAATTTTGAAAAAGGTAATGTTCTTTCAAACCACTATAAATTTTGGAAAAAAGCGCACCCTTTCAAATCCTTCTCCATATATTCTCGCGTCATTGGTTCTGCTGTTATGGCCAAATAGTAAGCCTCTCGCCAAATGGCGCATTTCCCTGCTTGGCTTTGAGTGCCCATTCATGCTCATCCGAAGTATGATTGACGACTACATCCCACACTAAATGAGCGTCTAAATGTGTCAATAGCAAATTTTAAATCATTAGGCAACAACTCTTACCGAGAGGTCACGATTCCAAGGGGGTACCTTTTTCTTGAAAGTTTGATATTAGATTGAAAAGAGGCTGCTTTTAGGAAAGTTCACTGTTCCCTCTTGAAACCTCTCATTCAGACGTTGGCAAATCAGTTAGCAATTCCAAACAGTTGCATCATTTTATTGCTTCTGTTATATTTTCTATTAGGACCACCACCGTACTATTCGTCGAATTTGTATTTGGATTGAAATAATGCAAACTATAAAAACAGCAATATCAAAAAAACCGTTCAACCTCATTGGTTGTTTTTGGCAAAGAGTTGTTCCGCAATGAAGGCGTTAGAACGCCCAACCGATGACGTGTATTCTGGAGAAGTATACGCAAACTGGCACCACTCGTTGCTAGCCCCAAATAGTTTTGTTTTATTGACCAATCGGTAAGTCTCATTTCCAAATGAGTACCGACTAAGAGAAGAACAGACAGGATAGGATTCTGGTAAAGGGAGTCTGTCCAAGAGCTTAGACCTTCCCAAAGAAGGAAACGGATATTTGATTTGTACAAAACAATTGATCCAACAATAAAAGAAAGAAATTATTCCCATGCAATCTCTAACGGCTTTGAACCACAGTCATGAAAACCTGATAGTGATCAATGATGAGACACATCAGAGTGTGGTCCGATCAGTTCCTGTCGATACCTTTGCCCCCATTCAGGAAACCCATGCACCCAATTTCAGTATGAGTACTTTTGAGAGTTCTCCCAAAGGGGAAATCCAATTGATACAATCGGTTAAACACATCAACCCGAAAGTGATTTTCAAGGGATTATCCCGTGCCAGTCAATGGGTACAAATGGTAGGTAATCCAGATTTTACCTTGGGAAACAGGGTCGTGTGTGAAGTTCGGGACAAATCTCCCAGTCCTCGTATCGCAGCCTATAATGAAACCAATATTAATGGTGGCACGTACTATATCGCACATCGTTCTGCAGGAGCATTGGGACATCGAACTTTTGAGAATACCCATGTGAATATGGTATTCGGAGTCTGTCTATTTGATAATGAGAGTGTCTATCTGGTCAACCGGAATCAGAAGTATTGTTTCCTGGATATGAAAAACAGGGATCTCCATGAAATCCGGATTGATGAAATCCGGATTGATCAGGATTGGACGCTCTATGAAACCGAGTTGATAACCCGCTTGTCCCGTTGTTTGGCTGATACAGCCTTAACCCTAAATCAGCAAACCACTCTCACGATTAAATACAACATTCCCATGGTCGAATATTATTGCTATCTGCTCCAGAACTTTGACGCTGGAAATATCAGCAGTGCCTGTCTGGAACAATGGTTTGACGCTGTTGATGAACGGCACCAGCGTGTAGCGCAAGCGAGCATTAAACAAATTCAAAAACGGGTAATGCCCCTGTCAGTTGAGATTGTGCCTGCGAATAGCTTCAGCGATTTGGGTAGTCTGATTCGTCATTATATCGTTCATGGCAAGATGCCACCACTTCAAGAGGCAATGACCTTGCTGGCTAAAAAATACCCCTTGTGGAGTCAAATGATGAAGCATTACACGCCTGTCAACTTTGTCGATTTAACTCGTCTCAGTTATGCCTATGAATATCTGGCAGCCGGAATGTCCTCGCATAAGCCCTCAGAAACTATGTGTCTGGCTGTGGAGGCGTATCATGAAACCCGGATTCTGGATCATGCGAGCTCTTTTATGAAAACCTTGCCTCCGAATGCGGTATATGTGCACGCCATGTATCCCATGCGGCAGGTGGCCTTATATGCCACTGGAGATAATACCGTCGCAGTGGATCTTTACAAAAATCGTCCGCATCCCCAAATGAAGGATTTACAGGGAAATTCGATTGATGTAAAAATCGAGTTTTTGAAACGGTTCAATCAATCTTAAAAAGTTTCTTTTTCCAACCCTATGCAATAAACGATCAGGAATAATTTCAATAGGGATCCTTTATGTATCTTCAAAAAGGTAGGTGATGTAGCTTCTCCAGAAGATTGTTTGTATAGGAAGAAAAAAAGTATACTTGCGCCTATCGTAAAAAAAAGTTTTAAATAACAGACTTCTCAACAAAGGCTATTTTATGTCCAATATTACCCAAATGTCACCCATTTCGATTAAAGATAAAATCAACCGGGTTGCACAAGCCATTCTAAGAACGCCAAGTCCTGAAAATTGCCAGCCATGGGAAATTGTGATTCATGACAACCTGCTGGAAGTTTTTCACCTGTCAGAACGCTCAAAACTAGGTTTACTTCCAGACTATATGTCTCTGCTGGGATTGGGAATGGTAGCAGAAGGAATCAGTCTGGCATCCAGTGCTGAAGGATTACAAAGCCAAATCACTTATTGTCTGGAAAACCGTTCAGCTTCTTCACCCTGGTTACGGGCAGAATTTCATCCGACAGAGATTTCTGCAGATCCTTTGTCACACGGGCTTTTGTTACGTCATACGGATCGGAGACGCTATTGCGGAGGGTCTCTGAAGGAACCTGTTTTTCAGGAGGTTACTCAGGAAGCCAAGGTGTTCCAGAACGTCAATTTATATCTGACAAAGCACTATCCTGAAGACTACATGCAACTCCTGCGAAATGCCAACCAGATTATTATGCAATGGTCTGAATTGAGAAATGATTTTAACAAGTGGACCCGCTTCACGGATAAGCAGATTGAGCAAACCCGTGATGGAATGAACTGGCGAAGTTTTTTGCGTGGAACAGAAAACTGGATTTATTATTTGCGTTCCCGTATCTGGTGGTTAGCAGTCTTGCTGGATTGGTTTCCTGCCTGGCTTATGAGGCTGGAAACCCTGCTATTTGACGATTCGGGAGAACTATCACCCTCCAGTTATGAGGATGGAGCAGGGATTGGGTGTATCACCACAAAATCCGATAAAGCGGAGGATCTGGTGGAGGCGGGTCGTTTAGCGCTCAGAATATGGCTGCGTTTGAATTTAAAAGGCTATGGATTTCAGCCAATTTGCAATCTGGCAAGTCCCATCTATTCACAACGTATTGGAAAACCTTACATGCCGGGTCATCTCATTCCTCTGGTGAATGGGGGCTATGAAACCTTGCAAAAAATGTTTATTTTCCCAGACAATGAAGTTCCATTTTTCTATTTCAGAACAGGTATTTCACCAGGAAAATATCCAGACAATACCGTTTCCTTGAGACGTATTGAACACATCCGACAGCTATAAGGGGTTAGTGAGTGTTCCATTATTGATGTATGTCGCCCAACCTGTGTTCAAGGATGCTTTCAACAGTATCCTGAGAGAACACAGGCTCAAAGCCAGTGTCGTGGGCACTCCCAGCTCCAGGACAGAGTGAGAACCGCATCAGCCTATTCCCACAATCAGACGCCCCGTTTAGTCAGGTTCCCCAGATTACTGCTGTTTTGAGTGCTTAATTATTAATCCAGTGCTTAAAAAATAAGCATTTTGAAACATCCACGATGAAGTAATAGCCAGTTATTTCAATAGGTTAGTGTTTGGTATGCTTTTTGTAAATTATACTTGCATATTATAACCGTTTCTTTTAGCATTCGCCTACTTTTTTAGGAAAAATACCACGGTATTTCCACTGTCAAGAAAGTAGGGAAAAGCCGAAGAAGATGGACTAGCTGAAGATAAGGTTAGTGGTGTTTTAAGGGGTTCATAGGGACGTTCTTAGCCCACTAAATCAACGCCTCGTTTATAACGGGTAAAAAATGTTTTTACTCACAACACAAAATAGATCCTAATGATAGGTTAAGGAGTATCATATGTTTAATAGTGCAGAAGATGTTCTAAAATATGCAAAGGAACAGGAAGTAGAGCTAGTAGATTTTCGTTTTGTAGACTTATTCAATACATGGCATCATATTAATGCTCCCGTGCATACTCTTGAAGAATATTTGGACGGAATAGCTTTTGATGGTTCCAGTATCCGCGGCTGGAAAGTGATTAACGAAAGTGACATGAAATTGATTCCTGATATTACTACGGCAAGACTGGACCCTTTCACAAAAGTCAAAACTTTGGTTTTGATGGGAGCGATTGTTGACCCGATCACAGGTGAGCCTTATTCCAGAAATCCCCGAAATATTGCAAAAAAGGCTGAAAATTTTCTAAAATCCACAGGGATTGCGGATACCGCGTTTTTTGCACCTGAAGCGGAATTCTTTGTTTTTGATGATGTTCGTTTTGAGTACACACAAGGTTACTCCTTTTTCTCTTTAAACTCCAATGAAGCTCCTTGGACTTCCGGTGATGAGGAAGGACCGAATTTAGGATACAGACTTCGTCCTAAAGGTGGATATTTTCCTGTGATGCCGACAGATGCGAATGCGGACATGCGGGATCAAATGGTTTTGGTGTTGGAACAAGTCGGCTTAGACGTTGAACGGGCCCATCATGAAGTGGCTCCCGGTCAGCATGAAATCAATTATAAATATGACCGGATTGTGCAGGCCGGAGACGATTTGCAGTGGTATAAGTACGTTATCCGGAATGTGGCGAAGAGCTTTGGCAAATCCGCGACCTTCATGCCTAAACCGATCTTCAATGACAATGGGAGCGGCATGCATACCCATCAGTCTTTGTGGAAAAACGGAGTGCCTTTATTTGCAGGAGATTGCTATGGTGGCTTGAGTCAAATGGCCTTGTACTACATTGGCGGAATTTTGAAACATGCGCCCACAATAGCGGCCTTCACCAATCCTTTGACCAACTCTTATAAGCGTTTGGTTCCGGGGTTTGAAGCCCCCATCAATTTAGCGTATTCTTCTCGAAACCGTTCTGCGACGATTCGAATTCCGATTGTGGATTCACCCAAAGCCAAACGGATTGAGTTCCGTTGCCCAGACTCCGGCTCAAATGGGTATTTAGCGTTTAGCGCGATGTTGATGGCGGGTCTTGACGGCATTCAGAATAAAATTGACCCAGGGGATCCCATGGATGTCAATATCTATGACCTTCCTCCGGAAGAATTGCACAAAATTGGCAAGATGCCTGGCTCTTTGGAGGAATCCATCAATGCCCTTGAAGCCGATCATGAATTTTTGCTTAAAGGCGATGTCTTTACCAAAGACTTGGTTGAAAGTTGGATTAAATACAAGCGTGAAGAGGAAATCAAGCAACTGAACTCACGTCCCCATCCTTACGAATTCACCATGTATTATGATATCTAATTCCTGTTAAACTCTCACCTTGGTGGGTTACGCCTGTCGGCTGACCCACTTGCCCCCATCCCTTCTCAGACAGCCTCAAATAATTGAGGCTACCCACTTAATCCGGGACATTTGTTAGAGCGTAGGGTGCGCTTAAGCGAAGCGAGCGCACCGAACAATCTGTGGCTGGTGCGCTCGCTTCGCTTAAGCGCACCCTACATGAAGTGTCCCGCCTTAAGTTGGTAGCCATAATTGACATCGTGTTTTCTCGAAAGAACGGGATGGAGAAGGAACAGTGATTGTCAATGGGGCTTCCTTACATTCCCATCGAGGCAAGTAAGTCATCGATGTCTTTCTGTTTATCTTCACTTGCCACACTCATCATACCGGGGATCAGGTTTTCATTAATTTCGGCTTCAGCATAAATAGCTTTTAATTTGGTCAGGTTATTCAGAAAAGCTTGTTGATTGGGTTGCAGTTTTATAAATTCCTCCAAAGCTCGGTTGAAGGAGTCGTTCAAAAATTCGACAGCATTCTTCCAAAGTGCCATTTGCGTCTTAATATTTTCCTCATTATTCTCCGAAAAATTCATTGCGATCTCGAACGAATCATTCAAGGATTCAATGGCATTTTCCCAAAGCTCCATTTGTTTTTCCTGATTTTTATCATTGTCTGTTGAGATTTTTTGAAATTCCTTGGTGCTGAATAACACGATTTTTTTCGTATGTTCTTGTTCTTTTTCCAAGACTTCTTTCTGTTCTTGAAGTTGTTTTTTGATACTCAGCTTGATTATCAATTCAGAGACTCTTTCCAGAATTTTTGCTATAATCTCATCTATTTCACTCCTGATTTTCTGTCTTAACAAAAGAGTTTTCGCATCTGAGGTACTGATGGATGGATAATTACGAACAAGTATTGCAAGTCCGCTCACCTTTTCAAAGTCATCGTCCATCTCCCAAGTATATGCCCACGCCGCATAGATGGAAGCGGAAAGGTTACTTTCTTTACCTTCAACGTAGGATTCGGTTAATGCTCTTTTTAAGATGATTTCATCCAAATGTCCAAGCTGATTGGTGCTCGGTGTTTTATCGGATCGTCCGATTATTAGTTCTCCTTCTTTCAGCAGGATGGAGACGTGGAGCGTTTCCTCATTTTCAAACTTAAAGCGTTTTATGGTCCCAAAGAACAATTGTATTATAGCCTCGTAATCCTGGAGATTTGAACTTCCCACAAAAAAATCGATAAACGTATCCTTATTATGACTGTTCCATTCAAAATCCTTTAGCTTTCGTGTTTCTTCTTTATGGATACGATATTTTCTGGCAGCACTTTTTGTGTATTCTAAAAGTATCTCTTTTCCTATCCCCCTGGAAAAACAGTAATCCGCACCAAGTTTGATTCCTTCTGAAAGATTCCGAGCGGCTTCTTCGGGCATCAGGATGATCGTCGGGATGTCTTGGAAATCACTTCGGTTACTTCGAAGCTTTTTAATAAATTCGTTGCCCTTTATTTCAGGAAACATCCAATCCACAATCAGAACATCATACTCCCTTTCCTTTGAATTAAGAAGATTCCAGGTTTCGTTAATAGTACTTGTTGTCGTGAGAGAAAAATAGTCCTCAGCTTGAAAAAACTTTTGAAGAAGCTTCAGGAATGTCTCGTTATTATCTACAACCAAAATATCGTAAGTTTTCATAGATCTCATGCGAATCCGGAGTTAAATTTTTAGCTTAAAAACCAATCCATAATGCTTTAAGATGGTTGATCTCACACTAACCAACTTAAAAGGAGCAAAATGGACTGGCAAGAACAACTTATAAACCTATATCT